>NZ_CAXIBN010000074.1:0-15504 GCF_964021735.1 uncultured Wocania sp.
TTTCTAATAAATTAAATGCTTTACGGAAAGCCCAGTTAAACAAATAAACAACTCAACAAATCCACACTAAAATGGTTGATATTACAAATAAAAATACAACATTAAGAACTGCAATTGCACAAGCAGTTATAAAAGTTAGTAAAATAGAAACGATACAAGCTATTAAAAACGATACTGTTCCAAAAGGCAATGTATTTGCCATGAGTAAAGCTGCAGGCTTATTAGGTGTAAAACGAACACCAGATATTTTACCCGATTGCCATCCTTTACCTATTGAGTTTACAGGAATAGAATATGAAATAAATGGACTTGAAATTACTGTCTTATTCACAGTTAAAACCATTTATAAAACAGGTGTTGAAGTTGAAGCCATGCATGGAGCAAGCGTTGTAGCTTTAAACATGTATGATATGCTAAAACCTATAGACAAAGGCATAGAGATACACGCTATAAAATTATTGAAAAAGAAAGGAGGAAAATCAGATTTTAGAGATAAATTCAGGAAAGATTTAACAGCTGCGGTTATTGTCTGTTCAGATTCAATTTCTGAAGGACATAAGGAAGATAAAGCAGGAAAAGCCATTATTAAAAAGTTGGAGGAATGCCATGTAAAAGTTTCGGAATACGTGATTATTCCAGATGAAAAAGATAATATTCAAGAAAAAGCTAAAACTTTTCAAAAACAAGGTGTTGATTTGATAATTTATACAGGAGGCACAGGGCTTTCAGGAAGAGATGTTACTCCTGAAGCCTTAATACCAATATTAGACAGACGCATTCCTGGAATAGAAGAAGCCATTCGTAATTACGGGCAAGACCGTATGCCTTACGCAATGTTGTCTCGAAGTGTTGCAGGAACAATTAACAACACTTTAGTTTTAGCCTTGCCAGGTTCAACAAATGGTGCAAAAGAGTCTATGGATGCTATATTTCCTTCGGTATTACATATTTTCAGAATTTTAAAAGGTGTTAGACACGATTAATGGAAAACAACAAAAACATACTACAAGACACACATGGCAGAGACCATACCTACTTACGCATTTCATTAATTGAACGTTGCAATTTACGTTGTTCGTATTGTATGCCAGAAGAAGGCGTGCTACTCTCTCCTAAAAATCATTTAATGACTTATGAAGAAATTTATGAAATAGCAAAAACCTTTGTTAAACATGGTGTTACTAAAATTAGATTGACTGGCGGCGAACCTTTAATTAGAAAAGACATCCCTATTATTTTAGAAAAACTAGCAACACTTCCTGTCGAATTATCCATCACTTCAAACGCCGTTATAATTGATAAGTTTATTGATATTTTGAAAGTAAACGGTGTAAAAAACATCAACGTGAGTTTAGATTCTTTAAATGAAGAAAAATTTAAACATATTACACGTCGCAATGAGTTTAAAAAAGTTTACAATAATATTTTACTATTGATAAAAGAAGGCTTTAACGTTAAAGTGAATGCGGTGTTAATGAAAGGTTTTAACGATAACGAAATTATCGATTTTATTAAGTTTACAAAAAATTTACCAATCTCTGTTCGCTTCATTGAATTTATGCCTTTTGATGGCAATAAATGGGACATCAGTAAAATGGTTTCATATAAAGAAGTAATGAATCAAGTAAATGCTTCTTTTTCCGAAGAAGAAATTGAACGCATACAAGATGCACCAAACGATACGTCTAAAAACTATAAAATAAAAGCTTATAAAGGTAGTTTTGCAATCATAAGTTCGGTAACTAATCCGTTTTGCGATTCGTGTAACAGATTACGTTTAACAGCCAATGGGCAATTAAAAAATTGCTTATTCTCCTCTGGCGAATCTGATTTATTAACATCCCTTCGCGCAGGAAAACCCATTGAACCTATTATTCAAAAAGCGGTACAAGCAAAGCTAAAAGTTCGTGGTGGGATGAATACTTTAGAAAAATTGCAAGAGCCCAAATTGCATAATAACAATAGAAGCATGATTACTATTGGTGGTTAAAACTATGGAGTTATAGCCTCTTTTACTAGTTTTAAATTTTTAGCAGAAAATTGAAGTTTTAAGGCTTCATTTCTACCTCTATCAGACATTTTTTTCCAAGTCTTCTGAAGAATGTCTATTACTTTATTGGAGTCGTGTTTTTCTGAAAATTCTTCGAAATAATAATCTAAAAAAACAAGGCAAACAACATCTTCTAAAATTTGCGCTTCTTCATTTTTTTTTATCAGCTTTTTGGTAATTAAAGCTGTAATTCGGTTAATAAATTCATCGTCATAACCTACTTGTTTTAAAATAGCAGCAGTCATATCTGCATGCATTTTTTTAAGGGTTTCTCTCCATTTTAAATAACCAACTCGATCCATTGGGTATTCATCTCTAGGGATTTTCCAACGGCAAATATGTTGTGCTCTTGCTGCAATTTGTAATGCTTTTGATGCATTGGGATTAAACTGAAATAATGCTCTAGACATGCGCAACGAATACAATAATTCTTTTGGATAGTCTAAACCATGAACACGATATACATTTGGATCTTCAGAATTTTTCTTATCAATTAATGCTATGGCACTCTCAAATCGCGTTGGTTTCATAAATTAGTTATTAAAATACTAGTTGTTTTTAGGCTACTTCAACAGTAATTATTACACTTTTTGAAGCTGGTGTTTTTGCGGTGTGTGCAAAACTATCTAAAGGTACTAAAACATTAGTTTCTGGAAAGTAAGTGGCACAACAATTTTTTGGAATATCATAACCTATCACTTTAAAATTATTAGCAATTCTTGTTACTCCGTTAAATTTGGATTTTAAATTAACAATCTGTTGTTCTTGTAAGCCTCTAATTTTCATATCGGCTCTGTTCATGAAAATGATACGTCTCTCATTATAAATACCACGATATCTATCATTTAATCCGTAGATTGTAGTATTGAATTGGTCGTGACTACGAATGGTCATCATGATTAATTCATCATTTTTAAGCTTCCAATTTGGGAGTTTATTAATAGAAAAGTTTGCTTTTCCTGTTTTGGTTTTAAATTGTCGCACTCGAGCTCCATTTGGTAGATAAAACCCTGACGGATTTTTTAAGCGTTTATTATAATCATTAAAACCATCAACAACTTCTTGAATATCGTCTCGTACTAAGTTATAATCGTCTTTATATTTAAGCCATTCAATTTTAGAACGCTCTTGTAAAGTTGCATTTGCAATGCCACAAACTACAGCAACTTCACTCAACAACGCATTGGAACACGGTTCTAAAATTCCTTTAGTTGACGATACAATGCCCATAGAGTTTTCGACACTTTGGGTTTGAATACCTGTTTTTTGATAATCCTTTTCCGAGCGACCCAAACAAGGTAAAATAAGTGCTTCTTTTCCAGTTACTAAATGTGAACGATTCAATTTAGTACTTACATGAACCGTTAAATTGCAGTTCGCCAAAGCTTGAGCAGCATATTTAGTATCTGGAACTGCCGAGATAAAATTACCGCCTAAACCAAAAAACACTTTAGCTTTTTTCTCATACATCGCCTTAATAGCATCTATTACCGAATAGCCGTGTTTTGTAGTTGGTTTAAAGCCATATTTTGCTTCAATTTTGTCTAAAAAAGCTTGTGGTGCCGATTCCCAAATACCAACGGTTCTGTCTCCTTGCACATTGGAATGCCCACGCACTGGACAAGTGCCTGCGCCTTCTTTTCCAATACTTCCTTTTAACAGCAAAAGATTTACGAGTTCTCGAATATTATCAACGGCATTTTCATGCTGCGTTAAGCCCATAGCCCAACAAATAATAATTTTATTGTTGTTTAATATGAGATTGAAAGCTTCATTAAAAGTTTCTTTAGTAACTCCTGAGGCTTGTAAACATTCATCGAAATCGTACGTTTTTAAATCGGTAATAAAAGCGTCGTAACCATCGGTGAATTCTTCAATAAATACTTTATCAAATACATTACCGCTTTGCTCCTCTTTTTCTAACAGTTTAAGCAGTATTGCTTTTATAAAAGCGACATCGCCATTTATAGTAATTGGTACAAAAACATCGGCAATTTTAGTGCCACCAGTTAGTAATTTTATTGGGTTTTGAGGGTTTGTAAATTTAATTAAGCCAGCTTCAGGTAATGGATTTACAGCAATAATTTTACCACCGTTTTTTTTACATTTTTCTAAAGCGGTTAACATTCTTGGGTGGTTAGTTGCAGGGTTTTGACCAATAACCATAACCACTTCGGCTTTATATAAATCATCTAAAGTTACTGAACCTTTACCTATTCCTAGGGTTTCAGATAGTGCACTACCGCTTGCTTCATGACACATATTGGAGCAGTCTGGCAAATTAGCTGTACCAAATTCGCGTACAAATAATTGGTACAAAAAAGCCGCTTCGTTTGTGGTTCTTCCAGAAGTATAAAACACTGCTTCATCTGGATTATTTAAAGCATTTAAGTGATTTCCAACTTTATTAAAAGCTTCCTCCCAAGGAATAGATTGATAATGTGTTGCATCTTTTGCTAAAAACATGGGTTCGGACAAACGCCCAGATTTACCTATTTCAAAATCTGAAAGTTTTGCAAGTTCATCAACAGAATAGTCTTTAAAAAAATCTACGCCAATGGTTTTGTTTTGAGCTTCTTCTGCCATGGCTTTCAGTCCATTTTCACAATATTCGCCTAAAGCAGAACGTTCATCGTCTGGATCTGGCCATGCACAACCCGGACAATCAAATCCACCTTTTTGATTTATTTTAAGTGATAATTTAATAGCATCTACAGGCTTCATGTATTTTGCAACTTGACCAAAAACGGATTTCACAGAAGCGAATCCTGCGCTATTTGTATGAGGTTTACTGGTTTTTAAATCTGTAAACTGCTCTGGTGTGCTAGCTTTATTTTCTGGTGATGAGCTCATTTATTATTAAATTTCTCCTTGTAAAGCGATTCATAATCTGCTTTTAAGTCTAAATCTAAGTTTTCTAATTCAGGTATTAAAATTTTAACTAATGATTTATTTTTTTTTAAAAGATGTTTAGCACCATAATCATCGTTTAAGGCTAATAACTCTTCAAAATAAATTTTATCAAAAATAACAGGAACACCATACTTTTTGTTTTTATATGATGTTGCAATTATGGGGTGCTCCTTTTTATTAAATTCATCAATTAATTTATTAAGAAACTCAGCATTAATTAAAGGTTGGTCTGCTAAAGTTACTAAAATACCATCAACTTTTTGTTTTGAAGATGTTATATATTCTACTCCAAAAGCTAAAGATTTCCCCAAACCTTTTTGCCAATCTTCATTGTTCAAAATAGTTATGGGATAGTGTCCTAATTCTTTTTTAATTGCATTATAATTCGCGCCTAAAACCACAATCATTTCTTTAACTGATAATTTTAAAGCAGTTTCAATGGCGTTGCCTAATAAAGTGGTATTTCCCCATTTTAGTAGTTGTTTAGGAGTACCCATGCGTTTTGATGCACCGGCTGCTAATATAACAACAGATATGTTGGATGATTTATACAAAATAAAGTAACTACAAGGTATGAATACGCCCCATTTTCTTACTTAAAGATATGGGTTCTTCTTTTCTTATAACACATAAAATCTCAGAAATAATGGAGATAGCTATTTCCTGTGGTGTTTCGGAACCAATGTTTAAACCTGCTGGCCCATGGACTTTATCTAAAAAATCGTCTTCTGCATTCGGGCAATATTCAATAAACTGAGAGAGCAAATCTTCTCGCCGCTTTGTTGGGCCTAATAACCCAATATAATTTGGATTGGTGTCTTTTAAGGCGACTAAGTATCGTAAATCATTCGCAAAATTATGAGTCATTAAAACAATGGCAGTTTGATTGTCTATTAATTTAACATCCATTTGTTCTGGAGAAATAGCAGAAAAACCATGCGCACCCGGAAAATCTGAAATCGATTTGGCTTCTGATGCTCCTGAAACAATAGTTACTTCCCAACCAGTAAGTGCAGCGAATTGGCATAATTTTACGGCATCATGTTCTGCTCCAACTATTAATAGTTTAAAACAAGGAGGCATTTTTTGTTTAAAAACGGAAAGAGATATTTCACTTTCTGTGTTTCTCAAATTATTTAATTGAAAAGTTGTGTTTTCAATTTTTACAACTGAACCATATTTGGGATTAATACCTTCTTTCTTTTGGTAATATGATAACAATTGAAATGATTGTCGTTTTTTTAAACATTCAAAAAAAGATTTTTTGAAGGCTTCATTTGGATTAAAAGGCTCTATTAAAATATATAAAACACCTTCGCACCCCAAACGATACCTGCCATCATAAGTCATTATCTTAGATTCACCTGATTTAAAAACAGATTTTGATTGTAGAATGATTTCTTTTTCAACACATCCACCACTTACTGCTCCAATCATAGTTTCATTCTCCAAAATAAGCATTCTTACTCCAGGTCTTCTATAGGATGAACCATCTAAAGCAACAACAGAAGCTAACACAGATTTTACTCCGTTTTCTTTTGCCTTAATTCCTTCTTTTACTATGTCTTTAAACTCGTGCGTCATGTGTTATGAATTAAAAAAGTCTTCAGGTTAATGAATATTAAACTCTCTGAATTTGATTTTAGCCTAATACTTTTTTTTCAACATTCATATTGCTCATATAAGGTTGTTTGTTTAAACGCTTGCCTGTTGCTTTATAAATAGCATTTGCAACTGCAGCTCCTACTGGTGGCAGTGTTGGTTCCCCTAATCCGGTAGGGTCAATATCACTTTCAATAAAATGAACATCAACTTTAGGGGTTTGCCCCATTCTTATTAGTTGATAAGAATTAAAATTATTATGCTGTGGAATGCCATTATTAAACCCAAAATCTGAATACATGGCATGACCAATTCCATCAAGAACTCCTCCTTTTGCCTGATTCATAGCTCCTAAAGGATTAACTACTATACCACAATCAATAGCGCACGTTACCTTTTTTACAATAGGCACTCCTTTTTCCATAGTAATGTCTGCTATTTCTGCAACATGCGTATTATGACAATAATATACTGAGAGTCCTTGATAAACACCTGCTTCCGTTTTTCCCCAATTAGATTTTTCAACAGCCATTTTCAAAACCCCTTGTAATCGCTCTGGGCTGTATTCAATATTTGGTTCTGGATTTTGCTTAACATTGTCTAACAAATCCATGTGCAATTGAACACGGTCTATGCCTAACTCTTCTGCTAATTCATCAAAGAAACTTTGTTCTGCACTAGCTAAAAAATTAGTCATAGGTGCTCGCCACGCTCCAGTAGTTATATTGCTTCTATGTATGGCAATATCTACTTTGTAATTAGCTATTGCCCCTGCAGGAAAAAAACTTGCTTGAGCTGGCCATAAACTTGAGTTTACACAGGCTTGTTTTAATTCATAGCCTGTTATTTTTCCATTTTTAATTGAAGCTTTTATTTTAAAATTTGACGCAGGTCTATATACTCCTGTGGTCATATCATCTTCTCTCGATGAAACCATTTTTACAGGTTTTCTAATCACATCTG
Organism: uncultured Wocania sp.; assembly: GCF_964021735.1. NCBI lineage: Bacteria > Pseudomonadati > Bacteroidota > Flavobacteriia > Flavobacteriales > Flavobacteriaceae > Wocania > uncultured Wocania sp. Next base: position 7,529 of record NZ_CAXIBN010000074.1, read on the forward strand.
AAATTTCTGCAACTTCATAAACAAAATCTCCATAAAGTCGCCTTCCAAAACCGCCTCCCATTCTAGTCATTTCAATATGAACATCTTTTTTATCTCGACCTAATAAATCTGCAACTACACTTTGTGCCGCTTCGGGTGTTTGAACTGGGCCAACCAAGTGCACTTTCTCATCAGTAACATTGGCAAAGAAATTCATAGGTTCTAAAGTATTGTGAGGTAAAAAAGGAGATTCATAAATACGTTCAATTACTTTGTCTGCTTCTGCAAATGCTTTTTCTACATCTCCGTCTTTCCTTAGAGTATTAAACTTATTACCATTTAATAAACTTTTTAAAGCTACATCATGCTCTTCTGTACTTTCAAGAGGTGTTTCTGTTTTCCAAGTTGCTTTCAAAGCTTTTTTGCCTTTAAACGCATCCCAAGTTGTGTTAGCAATAACCACAACTTTATCAGAACCGCTCATTTGCCAAGTCCAACTCCCTTTACCAGCATCTTGAAACGCTCTTACTTTTTCTCCAATAGTTATCACATCAACAACTCCAGGTAAAGATTTTGCAGCAGAAGCATCATACGATTCTAAAACCTGACCGAATGCTGGCGGTCTTAAAACCGAGGCATACAACATACCTTCTTCTTTATAATCTAAACCAAACAGAGGTTTCCCTGTAATAATTCCATCTATATCTACATTTCCTTTACCTTGACCAATAATTGTAAAATCTTTTGGGTCTTTTAAAGTGACTTCTTCTGGAACTTCTAGAGCAGCTGCCTCTGTAACTACATCTCCATAACTTAGAGTTTCTCCTTTAGCATTTGAAATAACACCTGCTTTAACGGTACAATCTGATGCATCAACTCCCCATTTAGCAGCAGCTGCATTTACCAACATTTGTTTTGCTGTTGCTCCAGTTTGGCGCAATGCCGTCCAACCATGACGAATAGATTGACTACCACCAGCAACCTGTCTTGTATAGTTTACAGTATCTAATGGTGCTTGAACTACAAAAACATCATCCCAAGCCACTTCTAATTCTTCTGCAATAATCATGGGCATTGATGTTTTTACACCTTGACCAATTTCAGGATTTGGTGAAAAAATAGTGACTTTCCCTTCGGGAGAAATTTTAATAAAAGCATTGAAATCATTATAATTTAACTGACTTAAGTCTATAGAAGGCTTAACATCAGACTTGCAAGCATTAAATAAGTTAAAACCAATTATCATACCACCACTGGCTAGAGCTGATGATTTTAAGAACGATCTTCTACTAAATGTGTTTTTATTTGAAGGTGTCATTTTGTTTTTATTTATAGGTTGATTAACTTATTTTTTAGAGGCTACTTTTACAGCTTCTTCTATACTATTATATGAAGCGCATCTACAAATATTTCCATGCATCGCATTTCTAATTTCCGATTCAGAAGGACTTGGATTATTCTTCAAAAATGCTGAAGCCGTCATAATTTGTCCTGCTTGACAGTATCCACATTGTGGTACGTCTATTTCTTTCCACGCTTCTTGCACAGGATGATCTCCTTTTTCTGAAAGCCCTTCAATAGTTGTTATATTCATTCCTTCAGCTTGTGAGACTTGAAGTAAACAACTTCTGGTTGCACTTCCATCTGCGTGAACTGTACAAGCTCCACATTGCCCAATACCACAACCAAATTTGGTGCCTACTAGGTTTATTTTGTCTCTAAGCACCCATAATAAGGGTGTGTCCATATCTGCCTCAACAGTATGGGTTTTGTTATTAATTTTTAAGTTGAATGTTGGCATAGTTGCATTATTTAGAAGAATTGATTCTTACTAAAAATACAAAAAAAAATAGTGATGCTTAAAACTAAATTTTTTTTAACATAGATTTAGTAAACTCTAAAGCTCTCCGTTCATTATAATACACATCCTTTTTATCAATAAATCCAACATGTCCGCCATAGTTTGGCATTTCTAAGTAAAGATTTGGGTTTGCTTTAGCTTCCTTTACAGGATAACACTCAGGTGACAAAAACGAATCGTTAAGTGCATTTATAATTAAAGTTGGTATTTTTATATTTTGAAGAAATTGTAAGCTGCTACTCTTTTCATAATAATCGAGTGCATCTTTAAAACCATGTGCTTTAGAGGTATATATATCATCAAAATCCATTAAGGTTTTAATAGAATTAACATCTTCAGCACTTAGAAATTTAGGAAAATTTTTTTGTTTAGTTTTTAAATGGGCAACTAAATCTTTCAAAAACCTATCATGAAATAATTTATTCTTTATTTTATGAAGCTCTTTGCAAGAACCGTATAAATCACATGGTACAGAAACTGCGATTGCCGCTTTAACCTGTTCATGTACATTATCTCGATCACCTAAATATTTTAAAATTACATTTGCCCCTAAGCTAATCCCTTTTAGGTAGATTTCCGAATAGTTTTTATTTATAATTGCATGTTTAATTATGGCTTCTAAATCATCAGTTGCACCAGAGTGATAACTTCGATATCTTGAATTTTGCTCTCCGCTACAACCTCTAAAATTCACGCAAATGGCATCAACAGTATTTTCATTAAACAATTTTGCTGCACCAGTCATGTAAGGTCGCTGTGCGTTGCCCTCTAAACCGTGCAATAAAATGATAAGTTTTTTGGTTCTTTCTTTTGAAAAACTCCAATCTAAATCTATAAAATCGCCATCGCTTAAAGTGAGGCGTTCACGTTTTTGATTGATCCCTTTCACACGTCTAATCAACCCAGAATACACAGTTGAAACAAATCCGTTTTTAAAATAAAATGGTGGTTTGTAATTAGAATCTATTATAGGCATATTTAATTAACTTCTAAAGTTGTAAACTTAAAATCTGCACCATTAAACAACCCTTTATCGCTTAATTTAAGTGAAGGTATAACTAATAAAGCCATAAAAGACAAAGTCATATATGGTGCATTAAGTTTACTACCAAGTTGTTTAGCTATTTTATCTAATTCGGCATATTGTTTACCAATGGTTTCTCCATCTTTATCGCTCATAATTCCAGCTACAGGAAGTGGTACTATTTTTTCTTCGGAATCTGAAACTGCACAAGTTCCACCTTTGTTTTCTATTATTAAATTTACGGCTTTACAAATAGCTTCGTCTGAAACACCAACGGCTATGATATTATGAGAATCGTGACCAACAGACGATGCAATAGCACCAGTTTTTAATTCGAAATTTTTTATGAATGCAATTGCTGGTTTTTCATCTTGATAACGATTAACTACTACCATTTTCAAAATATCTTTCTCAATATTCGAAATTAAATTACCGTCTTTAATTAAAGCACCTTCGATGAGTTCGTTAGTTACTAATTGTCCTTCTAAAGCTTCAATAACTCTAATTTGTTTTGCTGAAGATTTAAGTTTAAAATCTGATACTTTCTTTTTATTACAATTGAAATTATTTAGTATTTCAAAAGGAATAGATTTAATTAACGATTCACCATTATTAAAAACCAGCTCGCCATTTATATAAGTTTGAAGCGTTTTAAAATCTTTTAAATCTTCAACCACAATGCAATCTGCAAAATCGCCTTCTCGCATCAATCCAACATCAAGATTATAATGTTTAACTGGATTAATACAAGCGACTTGTAAAATTTTAAAAACATCCATTCCTTTTGCCACCGCTCTGGCACAAAGTTTATTGATATGGTTTATTATTAAGGCGTCTGGATGCTTATCATCGCTACAAAACATCATATTTTTATAATACTCAGGCAATAAATCGATTAAGGCTTCAAAATTTTTGGCTGCACTTCCTTCTCTAATTAAAACTTTCATACCTTTTTGAAGTTTTTCTAATCCTTCATCATAAGTAAAACATTCGTGGTCTGTAGATATTCCCGTATTAATATATTTGGTGATTTCATTTCCTCTTAAACCTGGTGCGTGTCCGTCAATAGGTTTATTATACTGTTTTGCCCAAGTTATTTTTTTCATAACTTCATCATCCTCAGACAAAACACCAGGATAATTCATCATTTCTGCTAAATATTTAATATCTGAATTTTCAAGAAGTTTTTTGATATCATCAGAATTTATAACAGCCCCAGCAGATTCAAAAGTTGTTGCTGGCACACAAGATGGCGCACCAAAATTGAATTTAAATGGGGTTTGTTTTCCATTTTCAATCATAAACTCGACCCCTTTAACGCCTAAAACATTAGCAATTTCATGCGGATCGGAAACGGTGGCTACTGTACCATGAGTTACTGCTATTCTTGCAAACTCACTTGGTACCAACATAGAGCTTTCTATATGAATGTGGGCATCAACAAAACCTGGAAGTATATAATGATTAACGTTATTATCTTTTTCTATAATAGACTTAATCTTTCCGTTTTCTATAAATATTTCACCTTTATAGATGCGCTTATTTTTTATATCAACTATGTTTCCTTGTAGTTTCAAATTAGATTTTAATATTTGAGTGAGACACTTCGACTTGTTTCGACTACGCTCAATAACCAACACTCAGTGTGAGAATATTATTTTAATTCAATTTTAAGAATATGCTTTGTGTTTTTTGTTACTTTAAATCTATTATCTGCTCGTTTATTAATTACCCAAACAATATCATCTCCAGAACATAACAACCAAACATTTTCTTTATCTAAAAGCGATAATTTTTCGTCTTTAAAATATTTACTAAGCTTCTTTTTACCTGTCATCCCTAATGGATAAAACACATCGCCTTCCTCTCGCTTTCGAATAATTAAAGGAAAATTTAATTTGTCTTTATCAACATAAATACTATTGTTTTGTTTTTCTGAAATCGAATCTGCTTCATCAAAAAACAAAACTCCAAAAGGGGTTTCAATTTTTTTATTTTTCTCTGAAATAGAAATCGGCTTACTTTCGCCTTTATTTATTTCACTTAACAATAAATGTTCTCTGTTTTTAATTAAACGATGTGTTTTTGAAAAGACTTGCTTTCCAGATTGTGCATCTAATAAATGCAATATATCTTCCCATTGCGTAAAACCTTTCCGTTTTAAAAACTCATACAAATATGCTTTCGGATAATTATATGTCTTAATCTCTTTAATATTTAGCCTTACACTTTTTTTATCTTCAGATATACTAACAACGTGCTCATAAAATTTAGTTATAGCATCTGCAATAATATAATTAGACTCTTGCAAATTTTCTAGCGTGTTGTTTAAGTTTAGTAACAATTGTGGGTTCACGTCTTTTAAAACAGGAATTACATCGTGCCTCAATTTGTTTCGTAAATATTTGGTTGACGTATTACTGCTATCTTCTCGCCATTTAAGTTTTTTTACTTTGACGTAAGTTTCAATTGCTTCTCTAGAAAATGGTAATAATGGTCTGACCAATTTATTGTTAATCGCAGGAATCCCAGTTAATCCTTCTAAGCCTGTACCACGAGACAAATTGATTAAAAAAGTTTCTAAATTATCGTCAGCATGATGTGCGGTTAAAATATAATCGAAACCTAACTGCTCAGATAATTCTTCAAACCAACTATAACGCAACTCACGCGCCGCCATTTGTATTGATAATTTGTTGTCTTTAGCAAAATTTTCAGTATCAAAATTTTCAATAAAAACTTCTAAATCTAAACTTTCGGCTAATTGCAAAACGAACTCTTCGTCAGCATCACTTTCTTTACCTCGTAAATTAAAATTGCAATGCGCTAAAGCTATATTTAGGTCTAATTGATGGCATAAATGCGTTAAAACCACGCTATCAATTCCGCCAGAAATAGCAACAAGTAATTTGCTTTCTTTTAAGAATGAAAACTTATTTTCTATTTGGTTTTTGAATTGTTCTAGCATGTCTTCAAATATACAACATTGCCCATTTATATACACAACTTAAAAGCAGATAACAATGACAAAAATCATGTTTAAAAATTATGTTTTTTGTAACTTTAAAGTATAAATTTAATACTAAAAGTTATGTGCTCAATAGATAAATTAAACGATAAGACCACTCAAAATATCTTTAATAAAAAAGTAATTTCTGCAACGCAACATTTACAAGCCTATATAAAACATCGCTTATATATAGGTGAATCTAAAGGCATAATTCCTAAAAATATGTATTCGTCTAACGACTTTATAGACGAAGCTATTGCTAAATTTTACGAAGGTGGCTACGATATAGATATGGACGCTTTTGCAATAAAAATTAAGTTGTTTAAAATTGTGGATATTGATTTAGATGAACTCTTTAAAAAAGAAGCTTTTCATCAAAACACCTTAAGTACAAACGAAATTTTGGAAGAAGAATTAGACGGTTTAGAAGAAAACTTTACAGTTGATGAGGATTTTGATTTTATTATGAATGAAGAGCTTAACGATATTTCGTATAAACAAGACCATAAACACAAGCATTTGTTTTTATATGATAATGATAACTCGTCTATACAAAATGCGCTTGAGGTTGAAGATATGTCTGCTTTAAACAACAAAAACATATTGGGTAAATTCTACACTTTATTGCCATTAAAAGTATCTGAAATTGTAGATTTATTCGTTTTTGGAAGACTAGATTACGATGAAGTTGCTCAAGTTAAAAACATAGAAGCGAAACGTGTAAAGCGTATTTTAAATTTAACTATTGAAAGCCTAAAAGAACGTTTGGGCTAATGCTCTAAAACCGTTCGCATGGCTTTAGCTTTTACTAAGCATTCTTCATATTCTTGTAAAGGGTTGCTTTTAGATGTTATGGCACCACCAACGGAATACGATACATACTTTTTAGTTTCATTATACAAAATACTTCGAATAACAACGTTAAAATCGAAATCGCCTATTGGTGAAAAATAACCAACTGCTCCAGAGTATAATCCGCGTTTGGTTTCCTCTAAATCTTCAATAATTTTCATTGCAGAAATTTTCGGAGCCCCTGTCATACTTCCCATTGGGAATGTGCTTTTTATAACATCAACGGGATGTGTGGTTTTTTCAATTTTAGACGTGACTGTAGAAATCATTTGGTGTACTTGATCAAAAGTATATATTTTGCACAACTCTTCAACTTCAACACTGCCTTTTATGGCTGTTTTAGATAAATCGTTACGTACCAAATCTACAATCATAATATTTTCACTACGCTCCTTTTCATCTTTTAATAAATCATTTTTCAATAAATTATCTTCTTCAAAATCATCAGACCGTTTTGCAGTACCTTTTATAGGCTGCGAAATAACAGTACCCCCATCTTTTTTTAAATAACGCTCGGGAGAAGCCGACAACAAGTATTTATCGTTGCATTTTAAAAACGTTGCGAATGGCGGATTTGAAATCGCATTGAGCTTATTATAAGTTTCTAGTGGATTTATAACAGTATCTTCCGCATAAAATTCTTGACAAAAATTAGCTTCGTAAATATCGCCTCGATGTATGTGAGCAAGCATATTGTTGATTTTTTCGAAATACTCGTCTTTATGAATGCGAAGTTTTATTTTGATGTTGTTACTTTCATTTTGCAGATTGCCACGTCCTTTGTTCTCGCAATGACGAATATTCTTTAAATCGTCTTCCCATTCATCTTCAACACCTTTTAAATATTGAATTTCAACATGACTATCTTTAAAAAAAAATAGTTTTTTAGGTTGAAAAAAGTATAAATCTGGAAACTCTAATCCATCAAATTTATTAGAGCTTAAAGCCTCAACATCATTCTTTAAATCATAAGTTAAATAGCCAAAAACCCAATCATTTACCAAGGTTTGGTACTCTTTAAGCTTTTCAAAACCATTATAAAAATCGGTTTTAATACTCGTAAAAGCATCAACTGCCATAACCGCATCGTAATTAGAATAATTTTGCTCGTAATTATTAGAATCTAACCAAACCACATCTTCAAATTGCTGTGCCCAAGCCAATAATTGGTTTTTAAAAACTTTAGATGATTTTGTTTTATGAAAAAAGGTTGTTCTCAATAATAAAAAAGTTTATGCTGTAAAGTTACT
>NZ_CAXIBN010000075.1:0-15297 GCF_964021735.1 uncultured Wocania sp.
GTTCATGGTAGATTTGGGGCAAAAAGGTGAACACTCGTTCACCTTTTTCATTTTACATTCCTGCGAAAGCAGGAATCTCTTTTTTATAGCTATTTATACTTTCTTCTTAAAAAATTTATCTTTACGTGATAGCGGTAACAAAACTTACCGTAAAATCAACTGCCAAAAATGACTACAGTTAAAAATGAACGAATGAAAAATTCAATTAGACTTCAAATTATATTTCTATTCTTAGTATTTCAATTTAGTGTTATGAATGCTCAGAATAAATTTGATATACCTTATGGAAATAATGATTCAATTGGTAAATATGTGGAATTAAATGGAGCTAAAATATATTATGAGAAATATGGAAAAGGAGAGCCACTACTATTAATTCACGGTTGTGGTGCTGACATTAAGTCTATGGAAAACCAAATAGACTATTTTAAACATAAATATAGAGTTATTGTAGCTGATAGCAGAGGTCAAGGAAAATCAGAATTAAAAACGGACTCTCTGACTTATAGCCAAATAACAAAAGACTGGGAAGGATTAGTAAATTATCTTGAATTAGATTCTATTAATATCCTTGGATGGAGTGATGGAGGCATAATTGGATTGAAAATGGGAATTAGCAGAAAAACTAAAATAAAAAAAATAGTTGCAATGGGTGCAAATTTACGCCCTGATACTACAGCTGTTAATAGTTGGGCTCCTGAAAATGTTAGAAAAAATCAAACTAAAGTAAAGGAAATGATAGCTAAAGGAGATACTTCTCAAGATTGGAATCTTGAACTTCAACTCGATGGGCTTTTATTAAATCAACCGAATATAAGTCATTCAGATTTAAAGAAAATAACTGCTTCCGTTTTAATAATGGTAGGAGACAGAGATATTATCAAAAATGAACACGCGGTTGAAATTTTCAATAATCTTCCTAAAGGTCAACTTTGCATTATGCCAGGTTTTAATCATGGAGCACCTCGGAACAATCCAATAATTTTTAACGACATAGCAAATAGGTTTTTAAAGGAAGAATTTGATTATACAATTAAGAAATAACTGTAGTTAACATGCATAGCAAATAGTTTTAAATTTTAAACGCTGAATTTAGCAACCAATAAAGCAACTTAAAATTAATCGCAGCTTTCTGCAAGCATACCCATTAGTGATAAAAATGGAAATCCTTTTTAAAAAAGAATAAGAAATACATTATGCTTTCACTAAATATTTGCAAATTGCCACGTCACTCGCTCCTCGCAATGGCATTTTAAAAAGATTATATTGGAAAGCCCGACCACTTGCCCTGAGCGCAGTCGAAGGGTTGTGGTAACGCCATAAAAAAAAGCAAACCCATTTACTGAATTTGCTTTTGTATTTATTTTGTAAAAACTTCTACTTTGCCTCAGCGTAACGTCTTTCAACTTCGTTCCAATTAACAACATTAAAAAACGCATTAATATAATCTGGACGACGGTTTTGGTAGTTTAAATAATAGGCGTGTTCCCAAACATCTAATCCTAAAATTGGTGTACCGCCACAACTAACTCCTGGCATTAATGGGTTATCTTGATTTGGTGTAGAGCAGATTTCTACCTTCCCACCTTTATGTACACATAACCATGCCCAACCAGAGCCAAAACGGGTTGCTGCTGCTTTACTAAACGCCGCAATAAATTCGTCTTTAGATCCGTAAGCCGCTTCTATAGCATCTTTTAATTCACCAGATAAATAACCTCTGTCTTCAGGATTCATAACCGTCCAAAATAACGAGTGGTTGTAATACCCACCACCATTATTTCTAACAGCACCATTACTCATATCTAAATTTGTTAGAATATCTTCAATAGATTTTCCATCTAAATCTGTTCCTGCAATAGCATTATTTAAGTTATTTGTATATCCTTGATGATGTTTAGAATGATGTATCTCCATGGTGCGTGCATCGATATGAGGCTCTAAAGCGTCATAAGCATATCCTAATTTCGGTAATTCGAAAGCCATAATTTTTCTATGTTTTAAATATTAGTATTTATTTTCATTCAAATTTACGGATAAAACAGGTCAATAAAAAATAATAAATTGTTATCAAACCATTGATAGTTTCTATATTGTCTCTAAATTTGTTTTATGCAGTTAAATTCATCTTTTACAATTTATAATGCTTCTGCTGGTAGCGGAAAAACCTACACCTTAGTAAAAGCGTATTTAAAAATTTTATTTAGCTCTACTAATCTTTATTTGTTTAAAAACATTCTTGCCATTACGTTTACCAATAAAGCGGTTTCGGAAATGAAAGAGCGTATTATAGACATGCTAAAAACGTTTTCTGAAGCCGCTATTTTAAAAACTTCAAATAGTATGTTTAACGATATTTGTGAAGAACTAGAAATAGAACCTAAAAATCTTCATGAAAAATCTAAAAAACTACTAAATACCATTATACATAATTACGCTGCGTTTGATATTAGCACTATTGATGGTTTTACACATAAATTGATACGAACTTTTGCACACGATTTAAAATTGCCTTTAAACTTTGAGGTTGAATTGGATCAAGATGCGCTTTTAAATGAAGCTGTTGACAGTTTAATATCCAAAGCTGGAACTGATGATGCACTGACAAAAATTTTGGTAGATTTTGCTATTGAAAAAGCTGATGATGATAAAAGTTGGGATGTGTCTTTCGATTTTAATAAGATTGCGAAATTGTTGGTTAATGAAAACGACATGCCGTTTATTGAAACCTTAAAACACAAAACTTTAAATGATTTTAAAGAGCTTAAATCGCATTTGAAAAAAGAAATTTTAACTTTTGAAACTATTATAGTTGAAGAAGCGCAACGTGTTTTGACCTTAATTGAAGAAGCTGGTTTGGAGCAGAACGATTTTTCGAGGGGTTCGTTACCAAAACACTTTCAAAACCTTAGTAATAAAAGGTTTGATATTAAATTCGATTTGATTTGGCAGGGAGATTTATTAGAAAATAATCCGCTTTACCCTAAAAAAGCAACAGAGGATATAGCTACAATAATTAATCAAATTCAACTACAGCTGACAATGGCTTTTAACAAGACCAAACAGGCTGTTTTTCATCTTAAATTTTTAAAAGCTTTTTATAAAAACGTCACGCCGCTTTCTGTTTTAAACGCTATAAATAACGAATTGAATGTATTAAAATCGGAACAGAATAAAATGCTGATTTCAGAATTTAATGCCATTATTAGCAAAGAAATAAAAAATCAGCCCACGCCTTTTATTTACGAACGTATCGGCGAAAAATTTAAACACTATTTTATTGATGAGTTTCAGGACACATCGGTTTTACAATGGGAAAATTTAATTCCGTTGCTAGAGAATTCGCTTTCTACTGAAAACGGAACGACCATGTTAGTTGGCGATGCTAAACAAGCTATTTACCGTTGGCGCGGTGGTAAAGCCGAACAATTTATTGATTTGTTTAACGAAGTGAAACAGCCATTTCATATTAAACAAAAAGTAGAAACACTCGATGACAATTACCGAAGTTTTAAAGAAATAGTAGATTTTAACAATGGCTTTTTTAAGTTTTTATCGCTACAGGTTTTTACTAATGATGATTACAAAACGCTTTATGAAAACGCATACCAAAATAGCACTATAAATGAAGCAGGTTATGTTACATTTTCATTTTTAGATACTGAAAAAGAGGATGATAGAAATGAACTATTTTCAGAAAACACATTAAATACGATTAATAATTGTTTAGAAAATGGTTTTGATTTAGTAGATATTTGTATTCTGGTTAGAAAGAAAAAAGAAGGTGTTGCAGTGGCAAATTATTTGAGTCAGCATAACATTCCTATTGTATCTTCTGAGACGTTATTGTTAAATAATTCTCCCGAAGTTAATTTTACAAATAATGTATTAGCGCTTTTAATTCAGCCTAAAAACAACGAAATAAAAATTGTCGTTTTAAATTATTTAACGACCCTTTTCAATATTGAAAACAAACACGAATTCTTTACAAATCATATTAATTTACAATTGCCTGAGCTTTTTAAAAGTTTTGAAAAATTCAACATCCATATAAATAATAGTGACTTATTACAACTACCGCTTTACGATTTAGCAGAAACTATAGTGAGAAGCTTTAATTTGGTAAAAACATCAAACGCTTACATTCAGTTTTATTTAGATGTGGTTTTAGATTTTTCACAGAAAAAAGGCTCGGATATTTCTGGGTTTTTACACTACTTCGCTAAGAAAAAAGAAAACTTAAGTATTGTATCGCCTAAAGGGCAAAATGCAGTACAAATCATGACCATTCATAAATCTAAAGGTTTGGAATTTCCAGTGGTTATTTTCCCATTTGCGGATCTAGATATTTACCGAGAGTTAGAACCCAAAGAATGGTTTGCACTAAATAAAGAAAAATACAACGGCTTTTCGCATACTTTATTAAATTACAATAAAGATTTTGAGCATTATGGCGATGAAGGTTCTCGTATTTTTAACACCCATAAATCTGAGCAAGAATTAGACAATATAAATTTACTGTATGTAACATTAACAAGAGCAGTGGAACAATTGCATGTTATTTCTACTAATGATATATCCTCAAAAGGCGAAGTAAATACTAAAAAATATTCTGGGTTGTTTATTGAATATTTAAAACATATAAATACATGGGAAGATTCCAAATTAGTGTACAGCTTCGGAAATTCTAAAAGAATTATTGAAAAAGAAACGGTAAAGAAGGAAACTCAAATTAAACAGCAATTTATTTCGACAGCAAAAGAAACTCATAATATAAAAGTAGTAACTAAATCTGGGTTACTTTGGGATACCACACAAAAAGAAGCTATTGAAAAAGGAAATCTTATACATAATATCATGTCTAAAATTAATACTAAAGACGATATTGATGTTGCTGTAAACGATTTCATCAATGTTTCTTCTATTAATAAAGAGCAAGCAAAAAAATTAAAAACCATTGTAAATGAGATAATTAATCATTCCAAGCTTGAAGATTATTACACGTCAAGTTACACCATATATAATGAACGTGATATTATTACAAAAGAAGGTATTATTTTACGTCCAGATCGCGTAGTTGTAAATGCTAACAACGAAGCAGTTATAATAGATTACAAAACAGGTTTTGAAGATAAAAAGCATCAGCAGCAATTACAATCGTATCAAGATGTTTTAGAAGACATGAGCCTAAGAGTGATTAAAAAAATTCTTGTTTATATAAATGATGATATTCAAATAAAAGCCATTTAACTTTTTAAAAAAATATAAAACCATGTACAGCACTATAAAACAACATTTACAGAACGAAATTCAAGATATTAAAGACAACGGACTTTATAAAGAAGAACGCATTATAACTTCGGCACAAGGTGCAGAAATAACTTTAAATACTGGCGAAACGGTTTTAAACTTTTGTGCTAATAATTATTTAGGTTTGTCGTCGCATCCAGATGTTATTCAAGCGGCAAAAGATGCTATGGATACACATGGTTTTGGCATGAGTTCGGTACGCTTTATTTGTGGCACTCAAGATATTCACAAAGAACTAGAACAAAAAATCGCAGATTTCTATCAAACCGAAGACACCATATTATACGCTGCGGCTTTTGATGCTAACGGTGGCGTTTTTGAACCATTATTAGGAAAAGAAGATGCCATTATATCAGATTCTTTAAATCATGCTTCTATTATAGATGGTGTGCGTTTGTGTAAAGCAGCAAGATATCGCTATCAAAATAGTGATATGGCAGATTTAGAAACGCAACTTATTGAAGCTAATAAAAACGGAGCACGTTTTAAAATAATAGTAACAGATGGCGTCTTTTCTATGGATGGCTTAGTAGCTCCATTAGATAAAATTTGTGATTTAGCCGATAAATATGATGCATTGGTAATGATTGATGAATGTCATGCCACAGGTTTTATAGGCAAAACAGGTAGAGGAACACTTGAAGAAAAAGGCGTATTAAACCGTATAGATATTATTACAGGAACTCTCGGAAAAGCGTTAGGGGGAGCTATGGGAGGTTATACTACTGGTAAAAAAGAAATTATTGACATGCTGCGCCAACGTTCAAGGCCTTATTTGTTTTCAAATTCGTTAGCCCCTGCCATTGTTGGTGCATCCATTAAGGTTTTTGATATGCTTGCAAATAATACAGAGCTTAGAGATAAGCTAGAGTGGAATACCAATTACTTTAAAAAGGGAATGAAGTCTGCAGGTTTAGATATAATTGATGGTGATTCGGCTATTGTTCCCGTTATGCTATACGATGCCAAATTATCACAAACTATGGCAAATATGCTTTTAAAAGAAGAAATATACGTTATTGGGTTCTTTTTTCCCGTTGTACCGAAAGGTAAAGCAAGAATTCGCGTACAACTATCTGCAGCTCACACAAAAATGCATTTAGATAAGGCTATTGCTGCGTTCACAAAAGTTGGCAAAGCACTAAATATTATATAAAATCATTCTGTACTGTCGATGAATAAAAGAATTATCCAATATTTTTATATATTTGTCTTTGTTAATAACATTTAACAACTTACTTTTGCTTACAATTAACACTTAAAAATTAAACTTTTGAATATGAAAAATCTTAGCAGATTATTGTTCGCTATGTTGCTTGTACTTGGTTATAGCAACGTAAATGCGCAAGACGAAAACAACCCATGGCAAATTACCATAGGAGCAAACGCAGTTGACTTTTACCCTACAGGTGAAAACGCACCACTTGGTGATACCTTTGATGAATACTTCAATGTATCTGATCACTGGAATATCTTACCATCTTTATCAACTATCTCGGTATCTAAATATTTAGGTGATGGTTTCTCTTTTGGAGTTGCTGGGTCTTTAAATAAAATTGATAAATGGGGAGATGCTTCAGTTGATGATTTATCTTACTATGGAGTAGATGGAACTATTAAATATAGTCTTGGTAACTTACTTAACTCAAATACTTTCGAGCCTTACTTAGGTGCTGGTGGTGGTTACACTTGGGTTGACGAAGTTGGCGCTGGTACTGTAAATGGTACTTTAGGTGTAAATGTTTGGTTTAATGAAAACATTGGCTTAACACTTCAATCTGCATATAAACATGCTTTTGAAGATTATTTAAATACACATTTCCAACACACTGCTGGAATTTCTATCAAATTTGGTGGAACTGATACAGATGGTGATGGTATCTACGACAAAGATGATGCTTGTCCAGATGTTGCTGGTTTAGAAGCTTTCAATGGTTGTCCTGATACAGACGGAGATGGTATAGAAGATTCTAAAGATTCTTGTCCTAACGAAGCTGGTTTAGCTGAATTTAACGGATGTCCAGATGCTGATGGTGACGGTGTTGCTGATAAAGATGATAACTGTCCTACAGTTGCTGGTTTAAAAGCTTTAGCTGGTTGTCCAGATGCTGATGGTGACGGTGTTGCTGATGGTGATGACAACTGTGTTAACACTGCAGGTCCTGCGGCTAACAAAGGTTGCCCATGGCCAGATACTGATGGTGACGGTGTTTTAGATAAAGATGATAACTGTGTAGACGTTAAAGGAACTGTTGCTAACAATGGTTGTCCAGAAGTATCTGCAGAAGTACAAAAACAACTTAATGAGTATGCTAAAACTATCTTATTTGATACAGGTAAATCTACTATCAAAAAGCAATCTGCAGAAGTTTTATCTGACATTGTTAAGATTTTAAAAGAATACCCTACTTCTAAATTTACTGTAGAAGGACATACTGATAGTGTTGGTAGCGAAAAATTAAACCAAAGATTATCTGATTCTAGAGCTAATTCAGTTAAAGAATACTTAATTGAAAATGGTATTGACGCATTCAGACTTTCTGCTCTTGGTTACGGAGAATCTAAACCTATTGATTCTAACAAAACTAGAAAAGGTAGAGCTAACAACAGACGTGTTGAAATTAACTTAGCGAAATAAGAAACTAAATATTAGTTTTAAAAATAAGTTTTATAAAAACGCTTCGGTTATCCGAAGCGTTTTTTATTTTTATATACTCCTAACTGAACTTTATAACGACATATAAGTATGACTACTTTTATTTTTGATGTTTTAAAAGATTTACAAAACTCTAATGTAAATCTTTCAAAACTAACTTTTGTTTTACCTAGCAAAAGAGCTGGTTTGTTTTTAAAGCATCAACTTTATAAAGTTACTAATAAAACTATTTTTTCTCCACACATTATAAGTATAGAAGAATTTGTAGAAGCCTTATCTCAACTTAAAACCATTTCGAATACTGAGCTTTTATTTGAGTTTTATAATAGCTATACTACACTAACAAATAAAGAAAATGTAGATTCTTTTGAGTCGTTTTCAAAATGGGCTCAAATATTACTTCAAGATTTTAATGAGATTGATAGATACCTTATTCCACAAGAAAACATATTTAACTATTTAAGTGATATTCAAAAACTAAACCATTGGTCGTTAGAAGAAAATAAATCTGATTTTGTTAAAAACTATCTATCATTTTGGAACAAGCTTTATAATTATTACACACACTTTACCAAACATTTATTAAATAAAAATGTTGGTTATCAAGGATTAATATACAGAAAAGCTGTTAAAAATTTAGAATCATATATTCAGAACAACACAGAAAAACAACACGTTTTTTTAGGCTTTAATGCCTTAAATACAGCTGAAGAAACCATCATTCAAAAACTACTGGAAAATAATTTAGCGAAAATTTATTGGGATATTGACAATGTGTTTTTAAACAATCCAAAACACGATGCGGCATTATTTACAAGACAGCATAAAAGCAATTGGAGCTACTTTAAAAGCAATCCGTTTAATTGGATAACTAATAATTATTCAAAAGAAAAGAATATTTCTATTTATGGTATTCCAAAAAACATAGGGCAATCAAAATATATAGGAATGCTTTTAAACACTTTAAGTATAGAAAACAAATCTTTACAAAATACAGCAGTTGTTTTAGGAGACGAAAATTTATTGATTCCTGTGTTAAATTCATTGCCTGCAACTATTGAGGCTTTAAACATTACTATGGGTTTTCCATTAAAATCTATTCCGCTTGCCTCTCTTTTCGAAAGTTTATTTAAGCTTCATAAAAACCCATCAAAATCATTCTATTATAAAGATGTTATAAACATTATATCGCATCAATTTATAAGACCGCTATTATATTTTAATGATACAGATTATGCTTCTAAAATAATTGAAACTATTGAAGCAAATAACATTATTTATTTAACTCCAGATAGATTAAAACAAATTACTGATAAAGCAGAAACCATTGTAAATATACTCTTCACAAATTGGGAAACATCTATTGATGAAGCTTTAAAAAACTGTGCACAATTAATTTTAATTATTAAAAACAATTTATCTGAGAACAAAGCTTCAAACCTATTATCCTTAGAATATTTATTTCGTTTTAATGAATTATTTAATGAGCTATCGCGATTAAATTCCGAATACAATCACATTAAAGATATTTCGACTTTATTTAGCATTTACAAAGAATTATTAAGCACCGAAACACTCGATTTTCAAGGTGAACCTTTACAAGGTTTACAAATTATGGGCATGTTAGAATCACGTGTTTTAGATTTTGAAACCGTCATTATTTCATCTGTAAACGAAGGCGTGTTACCATCTGGGAAAAGCAACAATTCTTTTATTCCGTTTGATGTTAAATTAGAAAATAATCTGCCAACTTATAAAGAAAAAGATGCGGTTTACACCTATCACTTTTACCGACTTTTGCAGCGTGCCAAAAACATTCATATTTTATATAATACCGAAGCCGATGTGTTGACTGGAGGCGAAAAAAGCAGGTTCATTACACAATTGCAACTAGAAAATATTCATAAAATAAAGCATCAAATTATTGCGCCAATTGTTCCTGTAATAAAGCCCTCGTTAAATGAAATAAATAAAACACCTGAGTTACTAAATCAAATTATTGAAGTTGCAAAAAAAGGGTTTTCACCATCATCACTTACCAACTATATTAGAAATCCTATTGATTTTTATTATCAGAAAATATTAAAAATTCGGGAACACGATGACGCTGAAGAAACCGTTGCTGCAAATACCTTAGGAACCGTTGTACACAATACACTTGAAGATTTTTATAAACCATTTGTTGGAACATTTTTAACGATTGAAAACATCAAAAGCTTAAAACCAAAAATATCTGAAAGGGTAAGCTATCATTTTAAGAATGAATATAAAGAAGGCGATATAACAAAAGGTAAAAACCTTATTGTTTTTGAAATAGCAAAACGCTATGTTTCTAACTTTTTAGATTTAGAAATACAAGATTTAAAAGCTGGAAACCAAATAAAAATTATAGCTATTGAAGCTAAAAATGATGTTCCATTCGATATTCCAGAACTTAATTTCCCTGTAAATCTAACAGGAAAAGTAGATCGCGTTGATGAATACAATGGCGTAACTAGAATTATTGATTACAAAACAGGACACATTAGTCAAGGCAGTGTAGAAATTGTAAATTGGGAAAGTATTACAACAGATTATAATAAATACAGTAAGAGTTTCCAAGTGCTCACCTATGCACTGATGATGCATCAATCCAATCAAATAAACCTTCCTGTTGAAGCAGGGATTGTTTCTTTTAAAAATTTGAGTAGCGGCTTTTTAAAGTTTGCTAAAAAAGACAAAGCAGGATCTTATGCTAAAAAAGACACGTTGATTACTGAAGAAACGCTTGATAAATTTAGCGATGAATTAAAGCAACTCATTTTAGAAATTTGTAATTTAAATACACCTTTCACCGAAAAAGAAATATAAATGACTATTGAAAAAAATATAATTATTAACGGTAAACATGAAAAACCAATTTTAACCGATTTGTTTTTTAAAGATGATGACATTAAAAAACCAATATTAATATTTTGCCATGGCTACAAAGGTTTTAAAGATTGGGGCGCATGGAATTTGATGGCAAAAGCATTTGCAGAAAGCGGTTTTTACTTTATAAAATTTAATTTTTCGCATAATGGCGGCACTGTAAAACAACCCATAGATTTTCCAGATTTAGAAGCTTTTGGAAATAACAATTACACCAAAGAACTAGACGATTTAGAATCTGTTATAGAATGGGTGTGTTCGAACTTTAAACTAGAAAGGAATGCTGATATAAATAATATAACTTTAGTAGGGCACAGTAGAGCTGGCGGAATTGTAACTATAAAAGCTGAAGAAAATAACAAAATAAAAAAGGTAATAAGTTTAGCTGGTGTGTGCGATTTTGGTAAAAGAACTGCAACTGCTGGAGATTTAGAGCAATGGGGAAAAAGCGGTGTTAAATATGTTTTAAATGGACGAACAAAACAACAGATGCCACATTACTTCCAATTTTATAAAAATTTTATTGCCAATGAAAACAGACTCACCATTAAACGTGCCGTATCAAACTTAAAAATTCCACATTTAATTATTCATGGAAATAATGATACAAGTGTTTCTATTGATGAAGCTAAAAGCCTTCATAATTGGAATTCAAAAAGTCAATTAGAAATTATTGAAGGCGCCAATCATGTTTTTGGAGCACAACATCCCTGGGAGAAAGAAATACTCCCTAATCATTTAAAAGAAGCTATAACCAAAGTTATAGACTTCTTAGAGTATTAAAAAAAAGTGGAGAAGATCGGATTCGAACCGACGACCTCTTGACTGCCAGTCAAGCGCTCTAGCCAACTGAGCTACATCCCCATATATTTATTTTAACCCGCTCAAAACTAAAACAGGTATGTTACTATTAAAGTCTTTCTTTAAAATTACATTTTTCTCCCATTTCTTTGTGAAAAACCCTCGTTTTCTTCGTACTACGCACAACATATTTGGTTTAGTAGTACGATAATGCTCTAACACACCTTGATATGTCGTTGCATTTTCTGAATAAATCGTATTAGAAATTAAAGATTGTAAGTCGCTATTAAATTTAAAATCACCTTCATTGTAATAAGGTGTTTTAACTAATAATAAATTAACATCTGCTTTAAATTGGTCTTTAATATATTTAAGTGGCTCCAAAACATTCTCTTTTTTAATAACTGCAGATTTTACAGCCATTAAAATATGTTTAATTGGCTTAAACACTTCGCCTTCTGGCACAATAAGTGCTGGAATTTGAGTTTGTTTAATAATTTTTCCTGAGGTTTTCCCTAAAAACACTTCGTCTTTTATAGAGTTGGTTCTTGGTTCAACCAGAATTAAATCAATATTAGCGGCCTTACATGCTAACTCCAATGTATCAATTAGCTTTCCTTTTAAAGTTTTCACTACTACATCAACATCCTTTGTATCAATTTTTGATACTAAATCATTTAAAAATTCTTTACTTTCTCGTTCTATAATATGATCTACTTTAATCATAGTACCAGCTTTAGTATACACATTGTAAACTTGCACAACATAAAGTTTTGCATTAAAAGCTTTGGCAAAATCTACTGCATATTGCAAATGACTTAAAGCATTTTTTGATGAGCCAACGGGTACTAAAATATTCTTCATAATAAAAAAGTTTAAAAGACTAAATTTGTAGCAATATTTATGCAAAAGTAAACATTAAAAATGATTCGTAAAGCAACGCTTGAAGATATAGATGGAATTATAAAAATTACTAAAGCATGCGCTAGCTTTATGATAGACAACGGGATATATCAATGGAACGAACATTATCCTAATAAAACAGCTTTTAAAAATGATGTTTTAAGAAACGAATTATATGTAATTGAAGAAGACAAAAAACTAGTTGGCTGTATAGTCATTTCATCATTTATGGACGAAGAATATATCCCCATTTCTTGGTTAACTGAAAACAAGCGTAATATTTATATCCATCGTTTAGCCATTCATCCTAAATATCAAGGAAAGGGCTATGCACAAAAATTAATGGGTTTTGCTGAAAACTTCGCCTTAGAAAACAAGTATACTTCCATAAGATTAGATACCTTTTCGCAAAACAAAAGAAACCAAAAGTTTTACGAACTACGGGGGTACAAACGCTTAGGAAATATTTATTTTCCTAAACAAAGCAATTATCCTTTTTATTGTTACGAATTAGTATGGTAAACACAAGCATAAGCTTAAAACACATAAACAAATTAGCAATTCCAGCATTAATTTCTGGAGTATCTGAACCTATTTTATCATTAACCGATGCAGCAATAGTTGGGAATATAGAATTTAACGCCACTGAATCTTTAGCCGCTGTAGGTATTGTAACCACCTTTTTATCAATGTTAATATGGGTTTTGGGTCAAACCCGAAGTGCTATTTCATCAATCGTATCACAATATGTTGGCGCAAATAAACTCGATAAAATTAAAAATCTGCCAGCACAAGCTATCTTTATTATTACTTCATTAAGTGTTTTAATAATAATAGGAACTTACCCTTTTGCAAACCAAATTTTTAAGCTTTATAATGCCTCCGGTTTAATTTTAGATTATAGTGTCGATTATTACAGAATTCGTGTTTTCGGATTTCCTTTTACACTTTTTACCATAGCTGTTTTTGGTGCTTTTCGCGGATTACAAAACACCTATTATCCTATGCTAATCGCCATTATAGGAACCATTACAAATGTTATTTTAGACTTTGCTTTGGTTTACGGAATTGATGGTTACATCACGCCCATGAACATTAAAGGTGCTGCATATGCTAGTGTAATTGCACAATTATTAATGGCTATTTTTGCAGCCTATTATTTACTTAAAAAAACTGAAATACCTTTAAAGTTAAGCTTTCCTTTTAACAAAGAAATTAATCGTTTTATATTAATGATTCTTAATCTTTTTGTACGCACCATTGCGTTAAATGTCACCCTTTATTATGCCAGTGCTTTTGCTACTAGTTACGGAGCAACATACATTGCAGCATATACTATTGCTATTAACTTGTGGTTTCTTGGGGCTTTTATTGTAGATGGTTATGCTAGCGCAGGCAATATTTTATCGGGAAAACTGTACGGTGGAAAAGAATATAATTTACTTATTATATTAAGCAACAAATTAATAAAATATGGTATTATTATAGGCATCCTAATAGCCATAGTTGGAGGCTTATTGTATTACCCTTTAGGTAACATATTTACTAACGATCCTGAAGTTTTAAAACAATTCTATAGCATATTTTGGATAGTTTTAGCAATGCAGCCATTATGCACAATCGCTTTTATTTTCGATGGTATTTTTAAAGGTTTGGGTAAAATGGAGGCGTTGCGTAACGTTCTTTTAATCTCTACATTTTTAGTTTTTATTCCTGTTTTATTTTGGTTAGATCATCTCGATTATAAACTTTATGCCATTTTTATAGCCTTAACGTTTTGGATCATTGCACGAGGATTTCCTTTAATTTTAATTTTTAGAAAAATATTTATTCCTCTTTCAAAAAACAATTAACTTTGGTCGATAATTGATGAAAATAATTGCAGTGACCTTGTTAACAGCTTTCCTTAACCAAATAGATATTGAAGAAAAAATTAATAAAGCACCCAATTCTAATTATGAAATCGGCGTGTTTATTGGTTCTATGCTACCCTTTGTAACACTAGTAGTAATAGCCTATTTAATATTTAGATACAATAAAAAAAGAATAAATAAAAAGTAACCCTTATGGATATCATGTCATTTATTAGCGGCAGCGGACTATTTTTAATATTAGGCTTAGTTTTAATAATCGTTTACTTTGTAAACAGAAAAAAAAGAAGATAGTATCTTTGCAAAGCAAATAGCATTATAAAATGAGCAACATTCGCATTACAAAACAATTTTCTTTCGAAACTGGTCACGCCCTTTACGGATACGATGGCAAGTGCAAAAATGTACACGGTCACAGTTACAAACTATCGGTAACCGTTTATGGCAAGCCTATAACAGACACCAATAATGTGAAATTCGGAATGGTAATCGATTTCGGCGATTTAAAAAAAATTGTAAAAGAAGAAATTGTAAACGTCTTTGATCATGCCACCGTGTTCAACAAAAACACACCACATGTCGAACTCGCTAAAGAGCTTAAAGACCGCGATCACAACGTGCTCTTGGTAAATTACCAACCCACCAGCGAAATGATGGTTATCGATTTTGCTCAAAAAATAAAAAATCGTTTACCAAATCATATTGCGTTACATTCCTTAAAACTTCAAGAAACCGATACCTCGTTTGCAGAATGGTATGCCTCCGATAATATTTAGGGCGTTACCCCAAAGGGTCGGGCTTTCGGTAGTCGCTTTTTTGTGTTGCATAGGTGCAACAACACAAAAA
>NZ_CAXIBN010000076.1:0-15024 GCF_964021735.1 uncultured Wocania sp.
TCTAAATCGCTTTTAAATTTCATACAGGTATATCCCATATTTTGGAATTTTAAAGCTAAATCGGCAATATCTTCTTGATTTCGATGGCTTGACCATGCCCCCACTTTAACTTTGTTTTTTAAAGCGCCTCCCAATAAATCCACTACGCGCACCCCTTTTAATTTTGCATAGGCATCCCAAATAGCGCACTCAAAACCATCATACTCTCTAGAAAAAGCAAAAGGCAATTTTTGTAATGTTAACAATTCAATATCTTGACCAACCAACAATTCACATATCGCATCTACTGTTACCCAATTATGACTTCTATATAGTTCACCCCATCCAATAATACCGTTTTTCAATTCTAACTGTACTATTAGTTTAGAAACCTCATCAAATTGTACATTCCACCCTGCTTTAGCACCTAAAGGCAATTTATGAAGTCCCTTATTAAAGCCTTTGCTTTCTATAGCTCCAGGATGTGCTGGAACTATAACTTCAAAACAAGTAATTCTACTAATTTTCATGTGTTTATATTATTGCTTTTCAATAAATGAATTGTTATATAGCATAGAAGTTGTGCCGTTATCTACATAAATGACCTGACCTGTAACTGCTCTACTAAATTCTGAAGCTAAAAAGCCAACTACGTTTCCGCAATCTTCGGCTTCTATTTCAAATGGTAAACTTTGATAGTCTTTAGTATGATTTTCTACCCAAAGTTCGGGATCGTCAGCAAATGTTTTAATCAGCTCTAAATTCTGTTCTGCATGTACATACCCTGGGGCTACAGCATTTACTCTAATGTTGTGTTTCCCTAACTCAACAGCCATACCTTTGGTTAATCCTTCTACGGCGCTTTTTGCACTGGCATAAACAGCATACTTAGAAATGGTTGCCGAAGTATGTACCGAAGAAATATTAATTATACTGCCTTCTGTATTATTCTCTATAAGCTGATTCGCAAATAATTTTGAAAGCTTCCACACAGCTCTTACATCTATGTTGTATAAATTGTCAAACTCTTGATCTGTGACTTTATGTGCTTCTTTGCTTAAACCAACGCCAGCATTATTAACCAAACTATGTATTACCCCTACTTGTTTAGCTAGGGTTGCGAACATTGCATCTACTTGAGTTTCATTCGTTATATCAGCAGCTACCGCAATGGCATTGGGCAATTTATCCGCTACAATTTGTGCCTGCTTTAAAGTTCGAGCATTAATAATAACCCGAGCGCCCATTTTAGATAATGCAACGGCAACCCCATTACCAACCCCAAAACCAGCAGCTCCAGTAATTAAAATATTTTTATTTGATAAGTTCATACTTTTAATAATTACATGATTCCGAATTTCTCAAAGGCATCCACTGTACTCATCCCTTCTTCTAAAGCTTTTTGTACCAGTTTTTCGCCTCTTGCTTTTTCAATAGCTCCAGCAAATGCTTCTTTTTCTACTTCTTGAGGAATTATTAGTACGCCATCTCTATCCCCATAAACAATATCTCCTGGATTTACACGAATTCCGTTAAATTCAATAGGTACTCGGTAATCAATAACCTTTCCTCTAGGTCCTTGATCTTGAGCATAAGTCCCTAATGAAAATGTTGGAAAATTTAGTTTTTCAATTTCATTGGTATCTCTAGAATAGCCATCTACAACAGCTCCAGCGGCTTTTAACTTTAGCGCTCTTGTACTCATTAAACCACCCCACAAAGCGTATCTGGGTGATGATCCCGAACATATATACACTTCATTTTCCTTTAAGCTATCGAGTGCTTCAAACATAATCCCAAAAGGTTTTTTCATTAAAGGATTGTTTGTTTTTTGTGAGGATTCTTCAAAAGTATCGGCTTCCAGTACAGTCATTGCCCTTCCTATAGTAACCATATCTTTTCTTAATGGTTTTATATTTGGTGAAAGAAATTGATGTAAGTATCCCATTTTATCCAATATATCTCCCACTAAAGCAACGAACAGTTCTTCTTTAACTATTTTGAAAAGTTCTTTGTCGTTTTCCCATTTTATTGCTGTATTCATAAGTGTTATTTCTTAAAATTTAATAAACTCAATAATCCACTTTTATTTATTTTGAACTATAGACTACCAAAGAAAGCTAAAAATTGAAAAAATATTATTAATTTTAGTACGATAATACTATTTCAAAGATGCAAGAACTTGATAAGACCTCTACTAAAGAGCGACAAATAATTGATTTTGAAGCTTTAGGATTTGATTGCATAAAAATTTTAGGGTCCTACAACTATAAACAGATGAATAAAAGTCTGGAAATGCATGTACATGATAATATGATAGAAATTTGTTTCTTAGAAAAAGGCACACAGTATTATCATATTCAGGGAGAAGATTATAGAATAAATGGTGGAGATCTTTTATTAACTTTTCCTGGGGAGGAACATGGTACGAAAAGTTTTCCTGAAGAGCGCGGTCGTTTATTTTGGTTAATAATAGAAGTTCCAAATAAAAATAAAAGGCTTTTAAATTTAACAAAAAAAGACACAAAATTATTTTTTGATGCTATTTACCAATTAAAGGAAAACAGGAAATTTAAAGGGTCAGATAGGCTCAAACATGACCTAAATGCTATTTATAGAATTTGTGAACATTCAATACACGGACTCGATAAAATTAAAATAACCAATCTACTCCTGCATTTTTTACTTAGTGTTTTAGATTTTGGTAGTAAATCTACAAATAAGGCTATAAGTAAAGATATTGAAGAAATATGCCATTTTATCAACAATAACTTGAATGAATCTCTGTCACTTGACGCCCTTGCCACTTTAAGCAATTTATCCTTATCCCATTTTAAATACAAGTTTAAAAAGGAAATGGGGTATTCACCAACCGACTATATCTTACGACAGAAGATTGATAAAGCCAAGGAAATGCTTAACGTTAAAACAAATACTATACAGGATGTGGCTTATGGTCTAGCCTTTAGTTCGTCATCTTACTTTGCCACTGTGTTTAAACGCTATACAGGTAAAACTCCAACACAACATATTCTTCTATCTTAAAATTATTTACAATACCGATACTTTTTGCTGAATGGATTTACTTAATAAATCTTTAATTTATTTCATATCTAAATTTACTATGAAGCCCACATAATACATAATCTTTTTATTAAAGTGTTAAATTAATCAACTATAACCCCTAACTCAGCTAATCTTGCATAATTAGCTTCATAGACCTTAACGGCTTTAAACTTTATAAACTTCGCCTTTTCAATTACATCTAAACTCACAAATTGTTCTATCGGGTTATTAACAATATTTGAGAATTCCCCAGATTTTGCCAATTTCCATGTTTCACCATCTAAACTCGTATAAAACTCATAATGTGTTATGATACCATTCTTTATTTCGCTTTGCCGTGGTAAAACACTAAAGCCTTTTATATTTAAAATCTCTCCAAAATCAATTACTACGTCCCTTTTTTGATCCCCGTCATCAGATTGCCAAAAAGTTCGTTCATTATCATCAATAAGCCTAGCAGCCTCTCTATTTTTTACTGAAGAACTAGTCTCAATAATATTCCATAGGTGTTTACTATAAGTAAATGTAGAAGTTGCTATTTCGCTGCTTTTATCTTTATAAAAAACCTTAGATTTTATAGTTCCTCCTTTTTCAAAAGGTATTTCATTCTCATAAATAGCTGATTGTTCGGTTGGGTCGCTACCGTCTAATGTGTATCTAATAAATCCGTTACTTGTAATTTTAATGTTTCCCGTTTCTGTTCTCTGTATTATAGGAGGAGCTAATTGTACGGGTTCTAAATGCACCGATATTTCTGTTAATGCTGTACAAACAGGAGCTTCAGTAATTCTAATTCTTATTTTATTGGTGATTTGCAAGGCTCCTTTCCATAGCCTTCTATTCCCAATTGATTCTCCTTTAGCAAATTCTTTCCAAGAATTATCTTCCCATTTATCTATAGCCCAACCCCATATACGCTGACCCAATGGAATGTATTCACGCAAATTAATCACGTTAAATTCTGTTTCCTTGGGAAATTCCACAACTAGATTTGATTCCGTAATATCATTATCTGTAGTCCAATATGTTTGTTGGCTATCATCTAGCAGATTATCCGCACTGTATTGAGGTGAATTTCCACGAACATTACTTGCACTAATAACAGCTCCTTCTGCCAAATTTGTTGAAAAAGTAGCATCAATTATTTCTTTAAACTTGGTCAAAGAAGCAATATCATTTTCATGTATTAAGCCTCTTCTGTCTGGTGGTAAATTCAAAATTAAATTAGTCCCATGTCCTAAACTTTCATAATATAATTTTACCAATCGTTCTGGCGATTTTACCTTATCATCTTCATGTTCATGGTAAAACCACCCAGGACGAATCGATGTATTTGTCTCAGCAGGTATCCAAAAATCACCTTCCCTATGTCCATTTAATGCTTCTAAATACATGGTTTCACCTATTCCAGGTTTATTACCATTTCTTCCATGGGGTGTATAACGATGCCAGCATGGGTCTCCTGAATATCCCGCTTCGGTACCAACCCATCTTGCTCCTGGTCCTAAATCAGAAAAGATAACTGCGTTGGGCTGTAATTCATAAACAAGGTTAAAGGTGTTCTCCCAATCGTAATATGATAACCTGTCTATTTTACGTTCCTCGTTAGCTCCTCCGTAATATCCAGAACCTCCATTAGCCCCATCAAACCACACTTCAAAAACATCACCATAGTTTGTTAATAATTCCGTTAATTGCGCTCTAAACATTGTTATATACTCCTGAGTTCCATAGGTTGCTGTATTTCTATCCCAAGGTGATAAATACATGCCTACTTTTAGTCCATGTTTTCTACATGCATCAACAATTTCCTTAACAATATCCCCTTTTCCATCCTTATAAGGTGACTTTGATATATTATGCTCCGTAGTTTTGGTAGGCCACAGGCAAAATCCATCATGATGCTTTGCGGTTAAAACCAAACCTTTCATACCTGCATTTTTACATGAAAGCACTATTTGCTCTGCATCGAACGCCGTAGGATTAAATAATTGTGGAGACTCATCCCCAAAGCCCCATTCCTTATCTGTAAAAGTATTAATGGTTAAATGTATAAAAGCATAAAACTCTATATCGTGCCATGCTAATTGACTCTTGGTGGGTAGTGGTCCAAAAGGAACTGGAGGTTCAACTACTTCTGTTTTGCAACTAAGTAGCATAACTACTATTATAAAAAACCCTTTAATTTTCATGACTTTAAATATTTTAATTTTCGACTTTTTTGGAAACAATTAATCCATAAAATAGAATTACCCCAAACGAGAATAATGGAATAAAATAAGAATAACTGATGCTTTGCAATCCATCTGAAACCAGTCCCTGTAGCGGTGTTAAAACAGCCCCTCCCACTATTGCCATCACCAAACCAGAACTTGCTATTTTTGTATCGTCCTTTAAACCATTTATGGCCAAACCAAAAATGGTCGGATACATTAACGACATACAAGCTGAAATTAAAACCAACGAATACACGCCTATAGTTCCCTTAATAAAAATTACACTTGCTGTTGCAAGCATAGCGATAAATGCCAAAACTACCAATAGCTTTTTGGGTTGAATGAATTGCATTAACCAGGTACAAATAAATCTTGAAAACATGAACAACACTATAGATGCCAAGTAGTAATTGGAAGCTTCTTGCTCGTTTAAATTAAACTCTTGCATGACATATCTAATGGTAAAAGACCAAACTCCAATTTGAGCGCCACAGTAAAAAAACTGGGCGACTATACCCATTAAATAATTCTTATTTTTCAATAACCTTTTTACTTTTGGAAGTACATTAAAATCTTGTGTATCATCTGACGCTGCGGGCATCTTAACAAAATAAATAATAATCCAAAGCGACAGCAGAATCAATGCTACAATAACATAAGGACCCATAACAGCATTTAGTTCTTCTGACTGAATGACTTTTAAAGCCGACTGATCCATTAATTCCCGCTCTTCTGCGTTGGCCATATTCAAATTGGATAGTATAAATAACTTTCCCAAGATTATTCCCATTATGGATCCAATGGGATTAAAGGATTGCGCTAAGTTTAATCGCCTTGTCGCTGTTTCCTCTGGTCCCATGGCAATAATATATGGATTGGCCGTGGTTTCTAAAATGGCCAATCCTCCTGCCAAAACAAACAAAGCCACTAAAAAGTGAGCGTATTGCATGCTTATACTTGCCGGATAAAATAGCATAGCACCTCCTATAAACAAACCCAAACCCAATAACACACCAGACTTATAGCTAAACCTCTTTATATACAATGCGGCTGGAATAGCCAAGCAAAAATACGAACCGTAAAAGGCGGTTTGTATCCATGAGGTTTGAAAATCCGTCATGCTCATAATGCGCTTAAAAGCTGCCAAAAGCGTATCGGTCATGTTATTGAACAAACCCCATACCAAGAATAAGCTCGTTATTAAAATGAAGGGGAGTCTGGAAAATTTTCTGGTTTTATGCATATTAATAGGTCTATATTTAGCCTACCAAGCAATTTGGTCCAATAGGCTCAAAGGTTTTATAGGTGATTACGGATTCTTGATGTCCTAAGCGTTCTGAAGCTGTTGGTATGCCCGAGGCTGTTTGCACTATTTTATCATAAATTTCATCGGCAATATCAAACAATGAGGCATTGGAAGAAATGACCTTACCTGCATTAACATCCATATCATCAGACATGCGTTGGTATGTGCTGGGGTTTGCACATATTTTTATTACTGGCGAAATCGCAGATCCAACAACAGAACCACGACCTGTGGTAAAAAGGATTATATGGCATCCGGAAGCTATAAGTTCTGTAATTTCAACATTATCGTTAATATTGGGAAAACCAAACCTAGGTTCTCCATCGGGAACAATGTCCATTAAAAAAAGTCCCGATTTATTTGGTAAATCCCCAGGCTTTATCAATCCGGAAATAGGTGCGCTTCCGCCTTTAGCATAAGAACCCAACGATTTTTCCTCAATGGTGGTCAGCCCCCCATCAGCATTTCCTGGTGCAAAACTACCATAACCCATTATGGTATAATACCGGGCTGCTTTTTCTAATGCTTTTTCAATTTCCTTAGCCAACAATGGGGTTTCGGCACGTTTTATAATATCCTCGAAACAGCCTATCATTTCGCCTGTCTCTTCAAAAATAACCGTACTATTATGTTTCACCAGTTTATCGAAAGTCAAACCTACCGATGGATTGGCAGAAATACCACTTGTTGCATCCGATCCGCCACATATGGTTCCTATTATTAAGTCTTCGACCGATATATTTACCGATTTTGTTTCCTTAAGTGTTTCTACGGTATTCTTAATCCATTCCCTGCCTTTTTCAATGGTTTTGGCTGTTCCTCCACAATTTTGAATGATCAATGTTTCAACAGGTCGTCCCGATTCTTTTATCGCTTCGGAAAGTTTGTTCCTGTTAAAACTTTCGCATCCCAAAGACACCAATAGCACACCGCCCACATTGGGATGCGTACAAAGTTGTTTCATTATTTTAGCGGCATATTCGTTTGGATAACATCCTCCAAAACCAATAACCTGTACATTATTATCTTTATAAGGTCTTGCTATTTCTGAAGCCACATAGTGTGCGCATTCCACCAAATAAGCTACCAAAATGACATTTCTAATGCCTTTTCTCCCGTCTTTTCTCAAGTATCCTTTTAATTCCATGTTACTTTAAGCTTAGTACTAATTTTCCCTGTTATGGGATGCTATAAAATCGCTCTTCATATTATGAAGATGGACATGCTCTCCTATTTTAATATCTTCGATTGCGCTTCCAATAGCCAAATTGAACTTTATTATTTTTTCTCCTTTTTTTATGTTTTTTGCAGCTATTTTATGCCCTAAAGTAATTGGTTCTATAGTTTTATAGTCCATCCCTTTATATGTAAAAACATCGCCTGCATCTAAATCTATCGTGAGTACCAATACATTATCGTTATTGGAAAGTTTAATGGACTGCTTAGAATTTTCCATATTTTAAATAGGCTTCTTGCGGGTCTACACCTTCCATAATTGCTTTTCTTACCAAACTTTCGGTTCTAAGAACCTCTTCTGTTTTAGCGATAACCTCCTCTACAATATCTTGGGGTATAACGACCACCCCATCCCTATCGGCCATAACATAATCGCCTGTATGGATTTTTACATCGCCAATATTAATCGGTTCTCCGTAACCGTAAGCCATCCACCTTCCTACAACATCTACTGGAGTGTAATATTTGCAAAACACCTTAAAGCCTATGTTTTTAATAAATGCCGAATCCCTGCACCCTCCATCTACAATATAACCGCGAACACCTCGAAGTTGTAGTGTTTCGGACGAGAGTTCTCCCATATGCGAAAGGGTATCGTCGTTAGGTTGGCACATTACCACACTTCCTT
The DNA here is from genome assembly GCF_964021735.1 of uncultured Wocania sp. Classification (NCBI taxonomy): domain Bacteria; kingdom Pseudomonadati; phylum Bacteroidota; class Flavobacteriia; order Flavobacteriales; family Flavobacteriaceae; genus Wocania; species uncultured Wocania sp. The sequence continues at coordinate 8,432 of NZ_CAXIBN010000076.1, forward strand.
TGGGTGCTTTAGAAAGCAAGCCTGTCCAGTTTAATAAGGTTTCATGTGGATTGAAACTAGCATCGTATTTACCACTAACAGTATATATAGGTCCTGCCAATTTTTTATCTGCATCCAACGGATGGATATTATTTGGTAAGGTTTGGTTGGGATAGCCCATAGCCCGCAACACATCGTAAACTGCTCCAGAATAACATTGTTCCAATCTTTGGGATAATGCGTCATTTATATTCATAAATTGTTTTTTATATTAATTGTTCAAATAAAATTTATCTTCTAATAACTCCTTAGGTTCTCTGAAATTAATACCTTTTTGTTCAAGTAACTTTAGGTTGCTTTTAAGTCTAGACTTAAAACTATTCCATTCTCTGTTTTCCATTTGGGTCCAACCGGCTTCAACCAAAGCCATGGCTCTTGGAAAGGTCATATAAAATGCCCTATCTATGTCCTTAACATATTCGCCCCAGATAGTAGCCTCAACACCAATAATATGGGCTTGCTTATCTTCTGGCAATCCGTATCCTGGGTCGAGTTTATAAACCTGCTCTAATGGCAAATACGCCATCCAATCGCATGTTTCCTCTCCTTTTGCTTGCGGATAATCGAAATAGGCATGCTCTCCAGGTGAGCAGATTAGGTTATAGCCCATTTCTCTGGATTTTTCGATGGTTTTGGGGGTTAAACCACCACGCCAAGTGTACATGGTACTGGTTTCTGGATAAAATGGCACATCCAACTCATACCATATTTGAGGAGTCTTGCCATGTTTTGCCAAGGTATCACTTATCCGTTCAAAAAAGTAGCTCATTAGATGCTGAGGACTTTCTAAATTATTATCCTTAATCCTCTTTTGGCATTTAGGACATTCTTTCCAGTGATCCAAAGGCGCTTCATCTCCACCTATATGAAACTTTTCTGCTGTAAAAATGGGAGCTAATTCTTTATATACATTACCATAAAACTCAAATACTTTTTCATTACCAGCACATAGCAAATTTTTAGAAACCCCTGGTGTAGTTCTAACTTCAAAATCATCGGGAAAACAAGTTAACTCGGGATAGGCTACAAGCATCGCCTGACTATGCCCTGGAACATCCAATTCAGGAATAACTTCAATAAAGCGTTCTTTGGCATAAGCTACAATATCTTTTAGTTCCTCTTGGGTATAATAACCGCCATGTGAAACACCATCACCATCGGTTTCTTTTCTTTTTGAGGCTAATTCCATAAGTTTAGGATATTTTTTAATCTCTATACGCCAGCCTTGATCATCGGAAAGATGCAAGTGTAGGGTGTTAAATTTATACATAGCAATGGCGTCAATATATTTTTTTATATCGTGAGCTGGAAGAAAATGTCTTGCAGGATCAAGCATCATCCCTCTATAAGGTAATCGAGGCGTATCTTTAATGTCTAAACACGTAACTTCTACAGTTTTATTATTATTTTCAAGTGGCAAAAGTTGTCTAAAGGTTTGTATCCCATAAAACAATCCTTTAATTGTTGTAGCTGAAAGTAAAACATTTTGACTTGTTATTTCTAATTGGTAGGACTCATCGGTTGGAAAAGATTCATTTCCTTTGGACTGAGTAAGAATAATTCCTTGTTCAGGAATTTTAGAATATCCCTGTAACGACAGTCTCAAACCTATATGTTCAAAAATAATATCTTTAACTATATCTGCTTGCTTTTTTAAATCTTGATTCGATTCAGGATAATAAACAACAGTATTCTCATTTATAACAAATTTTTCGCTGTATGTCTTTATGAAATTTGGTTGCGGTATTAAATTGAGTTTTACTTCAGTACTAGTAAGCGTTGGCTGTTTATCTTTACAGGCAAACAAAGCACAGACTGCAATTAACAAAATACTTCTCTTAAAAAATCTTTTTAGGGTGTTCATTCTTTTAAATTATCTTTTTTATTAAAAATTTCATCCTTGTTATTTAACAACTTCAAACCATCTTTTTACTTTCATACACTCACCAGAAACACTATAGTGATAATTTCCATTTGAAGTTGTATCATCTTTATGAATCATAAATGTTTTAACCTTTCCAGTTACTTTATTAGTGACCTCAAACCCTGGTACTTCTAAAAAAATGTTTTCGAAATCGTTACTTGTTTTTTCATGATTCCATGGTGCAAAAAGTGAAACTTGAATTTCCATTGTATCATTTCCACCAGCAAACTCATTTTTCTGACGAATAATGGGCAAGGGTTTACAATTAGGAAAAGGAAAAAGTACAGCTGAAACCGCCGATTTTAAATTAATATAAACCTCTCCGTTAACTCTATCAATTCCTACTTCACGCATTTCTAAAGTTTCTACATTAAATTCGTATGCGCTACTAATTGCCTTGGGTAATTCTGGTAATTTTATCCTTACTTCAGAGGTAGGTAAGGGCGTAGCATCAATATGTCCTCCTGTTAACACCCAATAATCTTTAGATTTCCATACATGACCCATCCATTTGGGGTCATTTTCGGCAATGGGATCCCATTCAGTCACATCTCCATAAGTTACCGCTTCAGAAAATGTTGGGTGCAATTCGTGCCATTTTAAGTTTACTACAAAATTTTCGTCATAATCGTCTGGTTTTTCTACACCTACATTTCCCCATGCCCAATTGTTTCTTCTACTTTCAGTTTTACTCATTATTGCTCCTGTAATAGCTGCTTCAGAAGAACTTGCATGATAGGATAACGGCACATAGTTAGGCATAGCCACTTTCATAGCATCAATTTCATTTCCGGGACAATCCATGATTAGTGCACCATTTGCACTTTCATTGAAATAATCCATGTAAAATTCTGTTGAAAGAAAAAGTTCGGGGTTAATCTTGTCCGTAGCTTCGCGAATACGCCTTAAACAATCACGCATCCATTTATTAGCATTAAAAGGACTTTTGTGATTATGTGCTTCATTATAACATGGGCGAAACGGAAATCCAAATTCATCTAACCTAATTTCATCAACTCCAGCATCTGCCAACATAGAACAAACTCTAATTAAATTATCCTGCCATGGTTTATATCCAGGACAATTAAATGCACCATATACCTCTTTACCTTTTCTATAATCCATCACTGGCTTACCATTTCTATTTTTAATGGCATACTTTTCCCAATCTCCTTCAAAAATAGGACTTGCTGTTCTTGCCCCATAGGCTGCAACATACATTCCTACTCGTCTTCCATACGTATGGCATATTTCAACACCTTTTTTAAAAGCTTCTTTACCACCTAAATCTCCCCTATAGTCAATAAATCCTGAAGACATCCATGGACCATAAGTTTCTGGCCATTTATTAACCCCTTCATTCCACATGGCTATTTCCATACAGTCGTTTATATTGTTTCCAAAAATCGGACTACTGAACAAACTGTGTAATTGTTGAAACGATGTAAACGCATTTGATACTGAATCTTGTTTATTTTCTTCAATAGTTTCTTTAGTTGGAAACCATGTGCTTGAACGTGTTGAAACCTCCTCTTTATACCATTCTGGAATTTTTCGGGTCTGCACATTGTTTTCAAACCAATTGTTATAAGCTTTTGCTGCAGTTCTCCAATTTCCATTATATACTACAAAGCGTGCAGATGGCCACTCCCTTGTTTTGCTTGGCTCAATCACCTTTTTATCAAAATACAAAGATGACATTCCACCTTCTGGAAATGTAGATAAGACCTTATTGCTAAAATCTTTATCCATAGTTATAAAAGCAAGACCTTGCTTTCCTTCAGGTTCATAAACCGTTTGCCATTGCATTGATACATTTTTCCCGTAAACGCCTCCTAAAGGTCTTTCCCATGCTTTAGCACCTGGATACCCCCTATCCCACATATTAACTGCCAAGTTAGTACTCTTGTCTTCACCTAAACATACTCCAGTTAGATAAGGAAAAGCAAGGTAGCCTGTGAATGCTTCTTTACCTGTATTTGTTATTGCAATACTTGCATCAAAATTATCTTTATGATTATGAAGCTCTAACTGAAGTTTAATTTGAATATTTAGTTTTTCATATACATAATTTAAAACGAGTTCATTAGATTCATCCTTTTTAATTATCTTAAAAGTATCAAGCTTACAGCTACTAGGGTCTAATATAACACCGCCATAATCACTATTTTGCGCACCTGATCTCAGCCTAGGCATTGATGCCGTATTGACAAAAAACCTGAAAATATTACCTCCATTTGGTGTTTTGATATAGTTATCGTTTGTGTTTTTATTAATCATGGATACCAACTGTCCACTTTGTTTATTAAAAACTACAGACAACGATTTATTCTGTAAGCCTATTAAATTATCATCATCAATAACTTCTTCATTTGCGTACAAATTAGAACAAGCCATTAAAGAAAAAACTATTAATTGTAAGGTGAAGATTTTTGCTTTGTCCATTGTCAAACTATTATTTATCAAGCACTAAACTTATTTTTTGGTTCTCTGACGTGTTTATTTTAATAATGTTATCTTCAAGTACATATTCTGCGTCAATAATAATCTTTGAATCTCCAAATGGATTTTTTAATTTTAAAACTCCTCCTTTTTCTGAAACTATATGTACTTCTGACACTTGTCCATTTTCTTTTTTGGCAGAAACTAAAAATGCACCTTCTGTTCGTAATGTATCAAAACTAAGGCTCTTCCAATCATGAGGAATGGCAGGAAATAGTTGTACAACGCCTGTATGACTTTGAATTAACATCTCTTGAACTGCCGAGGCAAAGGCAAAATTTCCTTCTAAGGTAAACGGCCGGTATTTGAATTTGGAATATCCTTTATTATGTTGCTCTCCGTTTACATGAAAAGAGTTTGGGAGGCAGAAATTTTCTGCAAATATCCTTAAAGTCTTAGCCGTTGCTTCTCCATCAAAAGCGCGTGCTTGCAAATTGGCCAACCAACTAAAGGAATATCCTGTAAAATAATCTGATCCTGTTTCGGTTAAATGATTAATGGTATTGTCTACTATGGTTTTATGATCTTCACCTTTTGAATAATCTATAAGTCCGAAAGGGTGAAAGGCCATTAAGTGTGAAAAATGGCGATGGGATTCTTCATAACGATGACCTGGTGCTAACATTAAACCTTCAGCTTCATGAATAGCAAAATTAGGCCATTGTTCTAATAGGCTGTTCCACTTAGCCGCATCCTCTTCTTTGCCCAATTCCAAAGCCAATTCGGCTGCTTTTTCGTAAGTCCAACGTATGGCTGCCAAGTCAAAATTTGTAGTTTCTCCAAACCAAGCTTCTCTATTATTGTTATGAATTTCTGGACTGGCACTAATTGGTAACTTTCGTAATCCATTTTCACCTTTAACAGAAACATCTTCAAAAAACAGAGCCACTTCTTTAATCCACGGATATGCCTTGTCTTTTAAAAATTCCTTATCCATACTGTAACGCCAGTGCAAATAAAAATGATGACTTAACCAACCCGAAACTGTTGGTCCAAAAGCGTATTGTATCCACCCTCCCATTGGTTCTCCCGTTAAGGTTGTTACTCCCGGAACCGCCAAACCTTCAGCCTCATAATAATCTTTTGTGTATGTATTAAAGTTATCTTGGTATTTAAGTAACCATTCTAAATACCCAATCTCTAAATCGAGATGGTTTCCAGAATACGAGGGCCAATAACTTAACTGGGTGTTTAAATCATGGTGGTAGTCCCCTTTCCATGGTGGTAGTTTACCATTATCGGCTGTCCAAACTGCTTGGAGAGATATGGGTGGTGCACCATTACGTGCTGCCGATCCAAATTTATATTGTTCCAAGTGCCATTGCTTTTCTATAACAGAATCTGGAATATTGATAGCAGATTTTGACCAAAAATTAGCCCACCAACCTTTATGAGAACTAAAGTCTGATTGATAACCTCTTTGTAAAGCTAATTTTACAAGGTCTTGTGAACTTGAACCACTCTCACTTTCTGGATAATGTGCTGTTATACTCCAACACCCCTCCAGACCATCTCCTTGACGCTCCCATTTCACATTAACGTTATAGCTAAAGCCTCCCCAACCTTCTTGGGTGTAATTTATTTCATTTTCAGTTTCTGTTATTTGCCCTTCAGGATATTCCAATCTGCGTAAGTCTTGTCCTGTAACGGGAGAATCTTCTTTACTTTCTCCTTCAATAGTATAAGCAGGTGGTAAGAGTACTGGTTTAAATCCGTCTGGAACATTCTTAAATTTAAACCATCCTACTTGTTCGGATGCATGGACAAATGTTTCAAACGCCGCTCCATTAGCCCAATTTACCTTGCTAACAGCATCTGTAATTGACAACCGAGTTGAGTCTAGTTTTCCCAATTCTTCAATATTAAATTCAAGTCCTGCTCCAGGAATTTTAGAAGGTGCTGGAGATCTATCATAAGGCACATCAAACTTATCCTGTACTGCTTTGTAATTATCGTTCTTCCATTGTTCGTAAACCCAAGAATATTTATACTCTGGAGTATTTAAGTTTTCCATAGGACGCAAATCCCATAGGTTTACATTGTCTAAAGACATTCTTAAGCGTCCCTCTTTTTCCCAAATTAGTGCCCCTATAATACCATTGCCTAATGGGATGCCCTCATCCCAGCT
>NZ_CAXIBN010000077.1:0-14895 GCF_964021735.1 uncultured Wocania sp.
TTCCTTTTTATTATCGATTTCGATTTATCTATTTTCTTTTCTAAATAAATACATGGCAGACATTATTCAACTTTTACCAGACCACGTTGCTAATCAAATAGCTGCTGGAGAAGTTGTACAACGACCAGCTTCGGTAGTTAAAGAGTTATTGGAAAATGCTATTGATGCAGGAGCAAATACAATTAAACTTATTATAAAAGATGCTGGTAAAACCCTTATTCAAGTTATTGACGACGGTAAAGGGATGAGTACTACCGATGCACGATTGAGTTTCGAGCGACACGCCACATCTAAAATTAGAACAGCCGACGATTTATTTCAGCTGCACACCAAAGGCTTTCGTGGCGAAGCTTTAGCAAGTATTGCTGCTATTGCTCATGTTGAGTTAAAAACTAAACAGGAGCAAGACGATGTTGGAAGTACTATTGTTATTGAAGGGAGTAATGTAACATCGCAAGAGGTAGTGGTAACCCCAAAAGGCACATCAATTTCTGTAAAAAATCTGTTTTTTAATATTCCTGCACGGCGTAATTTTTTAAAGTCAAATACCGTTGAATTACGCCATATTATTGATGAGTTTCATCGTGTGGCATTAGCACACCCAAATATTAGTTTTGCTTTTTATAATAACGGAAGCGAAACGTTTAATTTACCAATTAGTAATTACAGACAGCGTATAGTAAACATTTTCGGAAATAAAACCAATGAGAAATTAGTGCCTGTCGAAGAAGATACCGAAGTGCTGAAAATTTCAGGATTTGTTGGTAAACCCGAGTACGCTAAAAAAACAAGAGGTGAGCAGTATTTTTTTGTAAATGATCGGTTTATAAAAAGTGCGTATTTAAATCACGCTATTGCATCAGCGTTTGATGGTTTGCTAAAAAATGGAACACATCCCAGTTATTTTTTAAATTTAACGGTTGATCCACAAACTATCGATATTAATATTCATCCCACAAAAACCGAGATAAAGTTTGATGATGAACATACACTTTATGCTTTATTACGCTCGGCAGTAAAACATAGTTTAGGGCAATTTAATATTGCACCTGTTCTTGATTTTGAAAGAGATTCAAACCTCGATACACCCTATAATTATAATAAAACAGATACAAATACACCAACGATTGAAGTCGATAGAAGCTTTAATCCATTTCAAGAAGAAACACAATCTAAAGCTAGAGCAGTGGCTTACAAAAAAGAACCCGTTGCTAGTTGGGAAAATTTATATGTGGGATTAGAATCGAAAGGCACAAAAACACAACAAGATTTTAGTGAGGTTCATTTTGAGAGTGAAGAATCTACAGGCTCTATATTTAATGATGATAAGCAAGTCGATAAAATTCAAACCACGTATCAGCTACATAATAAATATATAGTAAGTACCATTAAATCTGGTATGTTAGTTATCGATCAACATCGTGCACACCAACGTGTTTTATACGAAGATTTTCTTAAAAATATGACTGTAAAAGAAGCAGTAAGTCAGCAATTATTATTTCCGCTTCAGCTTCATTTTTCGGTACAAGACATCGCAATAATAAATCAGCTAAAAGAAGATTTAGAACATACAGGTTTTATATTTTCTAACGTTAATAAAGAATCGGTTGAAATTATAGGTGTTCCTGTAAGTGTACCAGAAAGCGAGGTGTCTATTATTTTAGAACAGCTTATTAGCGATGTGGAAAACGAGGTACCCGATACGCATTTTAGTGCTACCGATTTATTAGCAAAATCGATGGCAAAAAGTTTAGCCATTAAAACAGGGCAATCGCTACAAAAAGATGAACAAGAACATTTGGTAAACCGTTTATTTGCTTGTAAAGAACCTAGCGTATCACCTACTAATAGAACAACATTTATAACGATGAGTGTTGATGAGTTAGATAAAAAATTTATATAAATATGATGAGAATTTCAGATACCGTTAAGCATTTAATAATCATTAATGTATTAATGTTTATAGGTACTTTATTTATTGGAAAAGGGATTTTATTTTATGACTTATTCGCGATGCATTTTCCAGCAAACGAAGCCTTTCAACCTTGGCAAATCATAACGCACATGTTTATGCATGGTGGCGCAGATTTAAACAATTTAAGCCTCATGCACATATTATTTAATATGTTCGCATTATGGATGTTTGGCACACCGGTTGAGCAGGTTTTAGGGAGTAAAAGGTTTTTGTTTATTTATATTTCTGCAGGATTGGGTGCGGTTGCTTTACAAGTAGGCTATTATTATTTTGATTATTATTCTGCATTAAGTGGCATTGCAGATTTGAATATGAATAGTGACATGATTAGTAAAATTATTTCTATTGATGCCAGTGAAGGTCAGTATATAAAAGGTGAAATATTAAGCAGACAAATGATGCCTATTTTGGCTGAATATAATTTTAATACAAATTTGATAAATGATGAAGCGTTCAAATCGTTGTTTGATATGAATGTTATTGCAAGAAATACTATGGTTGGTGCGTCTGGTTGTATTATGGGAATTCTTGCCGCATTTGGAATGATGAATCCTAATGCAGAATTAATGCTCATCTTTTTGCCCATTCCTATAAAAGCTAAGTACTTTATTCCAGGAATTATTTTATTGGATTTAATATCTGGGATTACAGGACAATCATTCTTCAGTCCAAGCAATACAGCACATTTCGCCCATGTTGGTGGCGCATTAACTGGCTTTTTAATTATGTGGTATTGGAAAAAAACACAGTTTAATAAAAACCGTTGGAATTAAAATGACTTCGCTCTCTCAAGACATAAAGCATAAATTATCTAATCTTAATGTATTAGAAAAAATTATAGCCATTAACGTTATTGTTTTTGCTATTGGATTAATTTTTAAAAGCGGATTTTCTTGGTTCGAACTACCAAGTGATTTTTCTGATTTTATTCTAAAACCGTGGTCAATTATTACTTATGCTTTTTTGCATGGTGATTTTTTCCACATCCTATTTAACATGCTTTGGCTCTATTTTATAGGGCGTATGTTTTTAAATTTATTTAGTGCTAAAATGGCGCTTAATATTTATTTTCTTGGTGCTATTTCTGGCGGATTATTATACATGCTTTGTTATACTTTATTTCCAAACATATTTGGCGCTAATTCAAGATTAGTTGGCGCATCTGCTGCTGTTAGAGCCTTATTAATTTTTATATGTGCCTATATGCCAAATCAAGAAGTACGCTTTTTTACGTTTAGCTTAAAGCTTTGGTATGTAGGTGTTGCTATTGTAGTTTTAGATATTTTGGGGTTATTTGGCCTTAATGCTGGTGGTAATTTAGCGCATTTGGGTGGCGCATTATTAGGGTATTATTACGCCAAACAATTACTAAAAGGAAAAGATATAGGTAAAGGTTTCGAGAAACTTATGGATGCTTTTGTAAGTCTATTTAAACCTTCAAAAAAATCACCTTTAAAAACGGTACACAAAAATAAAACTAAAGTTGGTGGTTATACTAAAGGCGAATTTAATCAGTTTAATAATCAGAAAAAAATAGATGTTATATTAGACAAGATTAGCAAAAGCGGTTATGATAGTTTAACTGCCAAAGAAAAGGAGTTTCTTTTTAAAGCAGGAAAGTAACTTCGATCATCAGTCATCAAGATTAACTCCATGAAAAAACTAAGTTTTATAAATAAAATTATTTACTTTATAAATGCAGTTTTTGCTATCCTTCTTTTGTTATCATATCTGTTGCCTTTTGCATCTCCTAAAACATTTTCGGTATTATCTGTTCTTAGTTTAGGCGTTGCTTTTTTAATTTTATGTAATGCTCTGTTTTTTTTATACTGGCTCATTAAACTTAAAAAGCAATTTATATTATCGTTTGTAGTACTTTTAATTGGCTATGTTTTTTTTGGATCGTTATATAAATTTTCATCTTCAAAACATATTGAAAATCCTAATAACTTTAAAGTAATGAATTATAACGTGAGGTTATTTAATCTTTATAATTGGATTCCTGAAGATAGTGTAGAAACTAGCATTGTTGATTTTATTAGAACCGAATCACCAGAAATTTTAAGTGTTCAAGAATATCATCCGCATAAAAACATAGATTTATCTTTTTTTAAATATAAATTTGAAAAGCTTTCTGGTAAAAAAACAAAGTACGGACAAGCCATTTTTTCGCAATATCCTATTATTAATTCTGGCTCTATTGAATTCCCTGAAACAGCTAACAATGCCATATTTGCTGATGTTGTAAAAGGAACGGATACGATAAGAATTTATAATATTCATTTAGAATCATTACGTATTAATACCAAAGCCGAAAGTCTTAAAAAAGAAAATTCCGAACGTCTTTTTAATAGAGTCGGTACTACGTTTAAAATGCAACAGTTTCAAACGGAATTATTTTTAATGCATAAAAAGCAATGCCCATACAAAATGATAATCTGTGGCGATTTTAATAACACTGCATTTTCGTATGTATATAGAAAAATTAAGGGTAATTTGAATGATGCTTTTATTGAAGGAGGCAATGGTTTCGGACGAACTTACGATTTTAAATTTTTTCCTATAAGAATCGATTTTGTTTTAACCGATGATGCTTTTTTAGTTAATGGATTTAAAGCTTATAACGCCCATTATTCTGATCATTATCCGATAATGGCTACTCTGAGTTTAGAGTAATTGCGTTATTACAAAGGAGGGACTAAAGCCTGTATTGAGCTTAGTCAAAATATGGCAATACTGCTTATTTTCACATAAAACTACAATCAACAGCATCTGCTATAATGTGAATTACCAACCCAAAAGCTACTAATCTGGATTTTTTAGGAATTAAAAGAAATAGATAAAACAAAATTGCAAAATAGGAGTGAAGCGGATGAAAGCCTATACTGCATCTATTTGGGTCAAAAACGGGGTTCGCTAATAAATGATCTAAATCTATTAGCATACCAGAAATCATGATTAAAAAAGCAAATTTCCAATTCGGTTTATACCAAATTAAAGCTACAAAAAGCGGAATTAAAAAATGACATCCATAATGTGCAAATGTTTGTAACATTATAGTGGTGTTAAGGTTTGAGATTCTAAATAATTTGAGGCATTTGGACCTTCATTAAATAACAAGTCTAAAATACTCAAATTAGGAATAAAACCGTGCTTATTGCTAAATACTTGCGTGTAAGTTTCAAATGGTTGAATTTGTTCTTTTTTAACATTTACTAAGTATCTAAAATCTGTTTTATTTTCAATCGTTTTCTGGAAAACTTCAGTTTTAGAAGTGTTTAATTCTAATTGTAAACACTCACAAATAACCTCAAAACATGTCATGTTAAAATCTAAAATATAATCTGATTTTAATTCAAATAAAGGCTGAAGTTCATCTTCATAATATTCAAAAAAAGGAGACGTTCTGTAAGCTGAAAGTAATGATTTCCAATGAAGACTTTGCCATTTTTCTTTATTAAAAATTTTAACGTCCTTATATTTTTGACGATTTTTTTGAGTATAAATTACAGGAATATTTAAAGCTAATTTTCCGTTAGCACCATAAATATAAGTGCGATTTCTGTAAGTTTGTTTTACAAAATTATCGTCAACTTCAAACATAGCACTTTCAGCTTTTACCATAGCAACAAAATGCACAATGTTAGGGAAATATGTTGGATGGATTATAATGTTCATTTGTGGATGCGTTTATTTGTTTATTTGATAGTTTCGTAACGCATTCAACTTATTAGTTATACTTTCAATTTGTTCTCTTAAATTTTTATATTCTTTTGAATTGATGAACTCCAATTCGTGTGCAATAATAATTTGGTTTAAAACTTCTACAGCGGAACTAAATGCCATAATTGTAAAATGAGCTTTGTCTTTACTCGTTTTTCTTGCAGATCCTTCTGCTATATTTGAGCAAACTGAAACTGAAGCTCTTCTTAATTGAGAAGTTAAACCAAACTTTTCGCCAGAAGGAAATTTTTTAGTGATTAGATACATGTCTTTAGTGAGTTTTTTAGACTCAATCCATACCTCTAGTTTTTCAAAGCTATATGTGAACATCTTTTTTAATATCAGATAACCAAATAAACAAAAAACAAATCAACTTTTCTTCTTGCGTGCTCTCCACTTATTAAATCCAATATACCCAAATAAGAAAATTAAAAAAGGAATAAAATAAGACGTTGCTTTTCCAGTACCGCTAACAGTAGTAAAAAAGCGTTCCCAGCGCGGATTTTTAATACCGTCCCAGCTCATCCAAATAAACACAGGTTTGCCTAAAACATGATCGAAAGGGACAAACCCCCAACGTCTGGCATCTATAGAGTTATGGCGATTATCACCCATCATCCAGTAATAGTTTTGTTTAAAAGTATACGTGTCTGCAACTTTACCATTTATAAAAATTTGATTGCCTTTTACTTGTAATGTGTTGCCTTCGTATTCTGTAATTACGCGTTTATAAAGTGGTAAAACTTCTAAATTAATATCGATGGTTTTACCTTCTTCTGGAATGTAAAGTGGTCCAAAAAAATCAACATTCCAATTGTAATTCGGATCATGTGGAAAAATATCAGAGTCTCTTTCTCCTTTTACTTGTTTATTTGGTGTAATGCTAGCAACATTTGGATGATCTTTAAATTTAGCTAATGCTTCATCAGAAATGGCTGAAAAGTAATAAGTGTTCTGCTGGTTTGCTATACCAAATCTATCAGTAATATCGTATCGTTCTTTAAGGTATTTGGCATTAAACTGATTAGTTTTTGGCTGTACATAATAGCTAAACTGTAAATGTGCCCTATCAGGTAATACATTTTTTTCTCCATTTATGTATACATAACCATCACGAATTTCTAAAGAATCACCAGCAATAGCAACGCAGCGTTTCACCAAATTTGTTTTTTTATCAATAGGTTTATAATAGTTTCTGTCTGGAGTGAAATCATCCATATTTCGAAGTGTGTCTGCAGGTTGATTAAAAACAACAATCTCGTTTCTATCAATTTTCTCAAATCCTGGTAATCGTAAATATGGTAATTGTAATTTATTTATCCACGATGTTTTTCTTTCTTCAAAATGATCGTTAAATAAATACGATTTCTTATTTAAAACAGGAATGGTATCGTGTACCATAGGAGCTCCAACAGTCGTCATAGGTATTCTTGCACCGTAATGAAACTTGCTAACAAATAAGAAGTCGCCAACTAATAATGATTTCTCTAAAGATGACGATGGAATAGTAAAGGGTTGAATAAAATAAGTATGTACAATGGTTGCTGCAACAATAGCAAATAAAATAGAACTTGTCCATTCGCCAGAACCAGATTTTGGTTGTAAATCTCTATCTTTTATATAGGTAACATCTGCAACATAATTTAAATAGAAGTTATAAAATCCAAGAGTTACAATGGCTAAAAAGGTGTCGAGGTATGTGTTTTTTCCAAAGCTTCTTGCGGTTTCTACCCATACTACCATTAACATAATGAGATTTACAATGGGTAAGAATAATAGAATAATCCACCACCAAGGGCGATTTATTATTTTCATTAAAATAACACCATTATAAACAGGAACGAAGGCTTCCCAGGCTTGTCTGCCTGCTTTAATGTATAGTTTCCAAGTGCCTAAACCGTGAATTACTTGAATAATCAAGATGAATATAAACCATTGCGTTAGCGTCATAACTTATTTTATTGATAATTGTCTAATGACAATTGATTTGTTTTATTGATTTGTTTGTTGCAAATTATATTATGCTGTTACATATAAGTTAAACATTAACCTATATTTAACACGTCGTTCATAGTGAAAACACCTGTTTTACCCACAATCCATTCTGCTGCAACTACAGCTCCTAAAGCAAAACCTTGTCGGTTGTGTGCTACGTGTTCTATAGATATAGAGTCTACTTCACTCTCATAACTTACGGTATGTGTTCCTGGCACATTTTCAATACGTTTTGCTGTAATTGGAATGACTTTTTCTCCGTTTTCATCTAACTTCCAGTTATCGAATCCTTCATGTTGAGAAATAATACCATCTGCTAAAGATATCGCTGTTCCGCTTGGTGCATCTAATTTTTGAGTGTGATGAATTTCTTCCATCGAAACGTTATATTGTTTTAACGCGCTCATCATTTTTGCAAGTGTTTTATTCAACTCAAAAAAAATATTAACACCTAAACTGTAGTTTGATGCATAAATAAAAGCACCCTCTTTTTCTTTACATAGATTTAGAGCATCATCATACTTATCTAACCAACCTGTTGTTCCAGAAATAACAGGTACGTTGTTGTTTAAACAATTGGAAATGTTATTGAAAGCAACATCAGGAATACTAAAATCTATGGCAACATCGGCTTTTTTAATATCGTAGTCTGTATCATCTTTATCAACCGTTAAAACAATATTATGCCCACGTTTAATGGCAATTTGCTCTATGGTTTTCCCCATTCTTCCATATCCGAGTAAAGCTATTTTCATATTGTATTGATTGTTTAATGCCTATTATGGGCTTAAAATTTAAAGTTTAAGGTTAACCCGAGATTGCTTGTAGCATCTCTTTTATTTATTTTATAATGTGGTGCTAATGTTAAGTTTTCATCTACATTATATTGTAGTAAATGAGCGTCGACATTGGCATCAATAATGTTTAAAATGTATATACCAGCGGTTACTAAAATAGAAACTTCTTTGTTTTTTCTGAATAATTTTTGAGCACGACGTAAACCATCATCAGTAACTCTAGGAGTTGGTAGTTGGTCGCCATTAACATCTAAATAAAATTCATCATTTGTAAAACCTGCTAATCTGCTTTTGTAAGCATCGCGGTATCGGTTGTATTCTTTGTTGTTGGTGGTATAAAAATAGATTCCAGTACCTAAAGCCGCATAAACTAGAGGGATTTTCCAATATTTTTTGTTGTAAGCTTGCCCTAAACCTGGTAAAATGGCTGAATAAAATGCCGCTTTTGCAGGTGTTAATGGGTTGATAGGGTTTTTGATTTTAATAATAGAATCTACAACAACTTCATTAGGTAGATCCCCTAGTTTTTTATCATCATCATCATTATTTTGAGCTAATAATGAAAAGCAACTTATAAGTAAAAATATTGTTGTTATTAAAATCTTATTTAGCACCTTGAACCAATTTTTTAATACGATTAAAATCTTCTTCAGAATGAAAAGGAATCGTTATTTTTCCTTTTCCATTTTTAGAGACTTTAACGTCAATTTTGTGTCCAAAGTATTCTGAAAATGCTGTAATTCCTTTTTTTATAAATTTTGGCACATCTTCATTATCTTCTTTTTTAAGAGGTATTTCTACATTTTCGTTACTATTAAAATCACGAACTAAACCTTCAGTTTCTCTAACCGATAATTTATTAGAGAGGATTTTTTCGTAAATATCTAGTTGAATCGATTGGTCTTCAATAGTAATTAAAGCGCGCCCGTGTCCCATAGAAATAAAACCATCACGCATACCTGTTTGGATAATAGGGTCTAATTTTAATAAACGTAAATAGTTAGCAATTGTGGAGCGTTTTTTACCAACACGCTCACTCATTTGTTCTTGCGTTAAATTAATTTCGTCAATTAAACGTTGGTATGATAAAGCAATTTCAATAGGATCTAAATCTTGGCGTTGAATATTTTCAACCAAAGCCATTTCTAACGATTCTTGATCGTTAGCTATTCTTACATAGGCTGGAATAGTTTCTAATTTTAATAATTTTGAAGCTCTAAAACGGCGTTCCCCAGATACTAATTGGTATTTGTTTAAACCTAATTTTCTTACTGTTATGGGTTGAATAATGCCTAATTCTTTTATAGAAGAGGCTAATTCTCGTAATGATTCTTCACTAAAATTTGTACGTGGTTGAAACGGATTGACTTCAATAAAATCTAAATCCAGCTCAACAATATTACCTATAACTTTGTCGGCATTTTTATCTTGAACAGATTGAATATCGTTACTCGGGTCTTTTAAAAGTGCCGATAAACCTCTGCCTAAAGCTTGTTTTTTAGTTGCTTTAGCCATAATTTAGGAATTTTTATTGATAATTTCTTTTGCCAAACTTAAGTAATTACTCGCACCTTTGCTACCTGCATCATAATTAATTATGCTCTCACCATAGCTTGGTGCCTCGCTTAATCGCACGTTGCGTTGTATAATGGTTTGGAACACCATATTGTTAAAGTGTTTTTGTACTTCTTCTACAACTTGGTTAGATAATCTTAAACGCGAATCGTACATGGTAAGTAACAAGCCTTCAATATCTAATTCTGGGTTGTGAATTTTTTGAACACTTTTAATGGTGTTTAAAAGTTTTCCTAAGCCTTCTAAAGCAAAATATTCGCATTGAATTGGAATAATTACAGCATCAGCAGCAGTAAGTGCGTTTAATGTTAGCAAACCCAAAGAAGGCGCACAGTCAATTAAAATATAGTCATAATCGTCTTTAATGTCAAGTAGGGCTTTTTTTAGCATGTACTCACGCTCATTTTTATCAACAAGTTCTATTTCAATAGCTACTAGGTCAATATGCGCAGGAATAATATCTAAGTTTGGTGTTTCGGTTTTTACTATAGCTTCTTTTGCAGAATTAGAATGCTCTAAAAGCTGATAGGTTCCTATATCCACAGATTCTACGTCAATTCCAATTCCAGAAGTTGCATTTGCCTGAGGGTCAGCATCAATAAGTAATACTTTTTTTTCTAGAACTCCAAGAGAAGCTGCTAAATTTATAGATGTTGTTGTTTTTCCAACACCACCTTTTTGGTTGGCAATTGCAATGATTTTACCCATTAATGATTTGGTTTTATTAAGCGTAAAAATACAATTATTTATGAGGAATAAAAACCGAACTTGTTAACATTCGATTAGCTACATTTTGTTGTGAGAAATCTCTATTTTTTTGTTAAATTTTTAACAAAAAAAGATAATTAGTTATCTTATATTTACAAAAACATCAAATAAATATTATGAAAAAAATTGATTATCTATTAAAAATTTCACTGTGTTTTATCTTATTAGTTTCGTTTTCAACAGCTGTTGAAGCTCAAATTAAAAAAACAGCAAGTGTTGAAGGTATTACAGAATATAAGCTAGATAACGGTATGAAAGTACTATTGTTTCCAGATAATTCTGCACAAACTATTACAGTAAATATAACCTATATGGTTGGTTCTCGACACGAAGGTTATGGAGAGAAAGGTATGGCTCACTTGTTAGAACACATGGTTTTTAAGGGCACGCCAAAGCATCCGGATATTCCTAAAGAGTTAACAGAAAGAGGTTCTAGACCAAACGGAACTACATGGTACGATAGAACAAATTACTACGAAACGTTTAATGCTACCGACGACAATTTAGATTGGGCTCTAGATTTAGAAGCAGATAGAATGGTAAATTCATACATCGCAAAAAAAGATCTAGAATCTGAATTTTCGGTGGTTAGAAATGAGTTTGAAAGTGGTGAAAATTCACCAACAGGAGTGCTAATGAAAAACGTTATTAGTGCTGCATTCTTATGGCATAATTATGGGCAATCTACAATAGGGAATCGCTCAGATATAGAACGTGTGCCTATTGAAAACTTACAAGCTTTTTATAAAAAGTATTACCGTCCTGATAACGCTATACTCATGGTTACAGGTAAGTTTGAAGCAGACAAAACTTTAGCTCTAATTGAGAAAAAGTTTGCTAGCATTAAAAACCCAGAAACACCATTAAGAGATGTTCCAACTATTGAGCCTGCTCAAGATGGTGAAAAGCGTGTTAATTTAAGTCGTGTAGGCGATTTGCAAGTTGTATCGGCATTATATCACACACCAGCTGGATCTCACGAAGATTATGCGGCATTGGCGGTTGTTGAAGAAGTTTTAACTGATCAGCCTTCAGGAAGGTTATACAAAGCTTTAGTTGATGGTAAAAAAGCCTCTAGTCTTTGGTCTTTTTCTCCGTTTACAAAAGAGCCATCGTTTTTGTATATAAACGTTGATGTACCTTCTGATAAGTCTTTAGCTGAGGCAGAAAGCACCTTACTTTCTGTATTAGATGGTTTAAAAGAGAAACCAGTTACCGAAGAGGAAGTTAAACGTGCTAAAGCTAATTTGTTAAAGCAGATAGATCAGATAAGTAGAAATTCTGCTTATTTGGGAACTTATATGAGTGAGTTTATTGGTGCTGGCGATTGGAGATTAGCCTTTATAACAAGGGATAGAATTGAAAACATGACTGCCGAAAAAGTGAATGCTGCAGCTCAACGTTACTTAATAAATACAAACAGAACGGTTGGAAATTTTATTCCAACCAAAACACCTATTCGTGTAGAAATTGAGCATACCGATGGGCTTGATGCTTTGGTTTCTAGTTATAAAGGAAAAGAAGGTTACGGAGCAGGAGAAGCGTTTGATGTATCTTACGAAAATATTCAAAACCGATTAGATTCTGGAACTTTAAATAAAACACCTATTGAGTATGGTTTTATTAAGAAAAATAATAGAGGTAAGTCTGTAACATTGTCGTTTACTATTAGAAATGGTAATGTGAATGATTTTATGAATAAAGGAAAAGTTGCTAGTTATACAGCAAGAATGCTTAACAAAGGCACACAGAACAACTCAAGACAAGATATTGAAGATAAATTGAGTGCCTTGAAATCGTCCGTAGGTTTTGGAGGATCAAATGGTCGTGTAAATGTATATGTTAGTTCTACCGAAGAAAACCTTATGGAAACTTTGGCTTTAATGACAGATATGTTGAAGAATCCTAAGTTTGACGCAGCAGAGTTAGAAAAACTTAAAACCCAAGAATTAGCTAGTATTGAAAAAAATAAAACAGAACCGCAGTTTTTAGCTCAAAAGAAATTAGGAGAACTAAATCAAAATTATAAAAAAGGACACCCACTTTATAAAACTAGTTTAGAAGAAGATATTGAAGCTATTAATGATGTTACAGTTAGTGCTATTCAAAACTATTACAACGAGTTTTATGGCATTTCAGATAATGCAACATTAATTGCAATAGGTAATATTAATGAGCAATCATTAAAAGATTATTTCGAAAAAGAATTTTCAGATTTTAAATCTAATAAGCCTTACACACCAATATCTGATAAATATATAGCGAGTAATGCAGCTAACGAAAAAATTAAAACTCCAGATAAAAAGAATGCTATTAGTATTGGTGTTTTAGCTTTTGAAGGTAGTCAAGTTGACGAAGATTATGCTGCGCTACAAGTTGCAGGATCAATTTTTGGTGGTGGATTTTTAAACTCAAGAATAGCTGGACGTTTACGTCAAAAAGATGGTGTTAGTTATGGTGCTGGAGGTTACGTAAATGCAGATGCAGATGATAAAGATAAAAAATCATCTATTTTGGTTTATGCTATTTATGCGCCAGAAAATGCAGCTAAAGTACAGAAAGGTTTTAGTGAAGAAATTGAACGTTTTATTGCAGATGGTATTACAGAAGATGAGCTTAAAGTTGCCGTTACAAGTTGGGTACAAGGGCAAAATGTATCAAGAGCTAAAGACAATGAATTATCTTCTACAATCAACAATAATTTATATTATGATAGAGATATGATGTTTTATAAAGATATTGAAGATCGTGTTACTAGTTTAACTGTTGATGATGTAAATAAAGTGATTAAAAAATACTTTAAAACCTTTGATAATTGGACGGTTGTAAATGCTGGAGATTTTGAAAAGTCACCAGAAATAAAAACGGACAAAAAAGTAGATTAAGAACTATCTTGATAACAAAAGAGCCAATTTATAGTTTTATAAATTGGCTCTTTTTATTCTGTATAAGTAACAGGTTGTGTCCAAGCATTTTCGTATAACAAATCCTCTACTGGATTTTTATGCAATTTAGATGAAGTTATTTTGCATCTTACATAAAGCATGTCTTTTGTTAGTTTAAAACTAACCTTGTTGCTTTCAAAGGAAGCAAATTCTTCAGGTTCACCTTGCCCTTTTTTACATCCAATAAATGATATTTCATAAGTCGTATTTTTATCTGCTTTAACTTCGACAGAAAGATTGTTGTTTTCGAATGTTAAATTTTTTAATTCTACACCAGTACTTGCATAAAACTCTCCAGTCTCCAAAGCGTTTATTAAAGATTTAGGATTCAATGAGTCTGCTTGCACCATAATCCAACCTCTACCAGCATTACTCCATTTACTACCTTTTTTATGATAATGGTGAGAATCATCAGTGGCAAGCCCGTACATTATAGGTTTATTATTTTCAATATAAGCTATGTTAATATAATCCCACATCATTTCTGTCGACATGTGGTCTGCATCACCAGAATTATTAACTGCTGGATGTCCATTGTAAACCTCAAAAAACTGTTCATTTTTTAAACCTATCATATCTTCAAGATCAATGGCATATCCAAAATTTGGGTGGTTAATATGAGCGATTATTGGAGTGCTGAATTCTTCTTTATGTTTTGCTACTTCATCTAAATTATTTTGCATCACTTCTAAAACACTATTGCCACCTTGAGGCTCTATTTTTCTTTTAACATTGGTAGCATTAATATGTATGGGTTTACCATTATAACTATCTGTTATTTCTTCAGATTGAATAATTAAAAACTTGCCTTTCTCTTCAAATTTAGGTTTATATTCTTCGTAGGTTTTTAGTTTAACTTGTGTTCTGTTTAATGAATCCTGTTTATGTTCAACCCAATCGGAACCATAAGTTTTCAGATAGTTTTTAAAAGCTTTTTGATAGATAGAGTCTTCAGAAATAGTTATCCATTTATCACCTTCAGCCAATATATTATGATCTGTTAAAGCTACAAACTGGTAATCGTTACTCTTGTACCAATTCATAATAATTTCAGGAAACTCGTCTCCATCGCTCCAATAAGAATGTGTGTGTAAATTACCTTTAAACCATTGTTTTT
>NZ_CAXIBN010000078.1:0-14820 GCF_964021735.1 uncultured Wocania sp.
TTTTATGAAAAAAGGTTGTTCTCAATAATAAAAAAGTTTATGCTGTAAAGTTACTTAGAATACTTAAAAAATTAAGAGTTTTGTATATTACTTTAAATATATTTTTTGATGTACATTCTACGAAATGATAAAATAAAAATAGCTGTAAAAAATATTGGCGCAGAACTTTGCAATATATCTTCAATACAGAACAAAACCCAATTTATGTGGGATGCCAACCCAAATATTTGGAATGGTTATGCTCCTAACCTTTTTCCTATAATTGGTGCATTAAAAGATGATACATATACATTTGAAAGCAAAAAATACAGCATACCAAAACATGGTTTTATTAGACATAATAAGACTATAAAGCTACAAGAGCAAACCAAAAATAGTTTAACTTTTTCATTGTTTTATGATGATGAATCTCTTAAAAACTATCCGTTTAAGTTTGCATTTTACATCACTTATTTACTTGTAGATAATAAAATTGAAGTGATTCATAGCATTAAAAATATTGATAATAAAACCATATATTTCTCAGTTGGCGGACATCCTGCTTTTAAATGCCCTGTGTTTAAAAACGAAAAATACGACGATTATTCTTTAGAATTTGAACAGATTGAAAACGCTAAAACACATTTAATAAACATGGAAAATGGTTTAATTTCTCCTGAAACTGAAGCAGTTTTCAATAATTCAAATACCATCAAATTAACTCACAATTTATTTAATAGAGATGCCTTAGTTTTTAAAGATTTAAACTCTAAAAAAGTGACTTTAAAAAGCAAATTAAACGGCGATATTCTTTCGGTTAGCTATCACGATTTTCCCTATTTAGGCATTTGGGCAAAACCCGAAGGCAATTATATTTGTATTGAACCGTGGTTAGGCATTGCTGATAGTGAAAACACTAATCAAGATTTTAAAACTAAAGAAGGTATTCTATCGCTACGCGCTGGTAAAACTTTTGAAGCCAGCTATACTATTGAAATACATAATAATCATTTAGTCTAACAAATTAATGGTAAATTTGCTGTCTAAAACAAGATTGTGACATTTTCAGATTTAAACTTAAACACGCCTTTACACAACGCTTTAAACGATTTAGGGTTCACTATACCAACACCAATTCAGGCTGAGGCATTTAACGTGGTCGCCTCTGGAAAAGATATGGTTGGTATTGCGCAAACAGGCACAGGGAAAACCTTTGCTTATATGCTTCCTATTCTTAAAAGCCTAAAATTTTCGACGCAAGAAAATCCAAGAATTCTTATTTTAGTACCCACTCGAGAGCTAGTTGTGCAAGTGGTTGATGAAATTGAAAAGCTTTCAAAATACATTAATAATCGTGTTTTGGGCGTTTACGGTGGCACAAATATTAATACGCAAAAACAAGCTATTGCTGAAGGTATAGATATTTTAGTAGCTACGCCTGGGCGTTTATACGATTTGGCTTTAAGCAGAGTTTTACAACTGAAATCAATTCAGAAATTAGTGATTGATGAAGTGGATGTGATGCTTGATTTAGGCTTTAGACATCAGCTAATTAATATTTTTGATATTCTTCCAGAAAAACGACAAAACATCATGTTTTCAGCAACTATGACACAAGATGTTGATGCGCTAATTAACGATTTCTTTAAAAGCCCAGAACGTGTTTCCATTGCTGTTTCTGGTACACCTTTAGAAAACATTTTGCAATCTCGATTTAATGTTCCTAATTTTTATACTAAAGTGAATCTATTAGTTCACTTATTGAATGACACTGAAACTTTTAATAAAGTTTTAATTTTTGTCGCTTATAAAAAGATGGCAGATCGTTTGTTTGAAAAGTTAGACGAAACTTTCCATGAGGAACTTTGTGTGATTCATTCCAACAAAACACAAAATTACAGACTGCGAAGTATTGAGCAATTTAGAGCTGGTGAGAATCGTATTTTAGTTGCTACCGATGTTATGGCTCGTGGTTTAGATATTGATAATGTATCCCATGTTATTAATTTTGATACACCAGATTTTCCTGAAAATTATATGCACAGAATTGGTAGAACAGGTCGTGCAGAACGTAAAGGAGAAGCGCTTATTTTTTCTACTGAAAAAGAACAGGAAGCTATTGAAAATATTGAGAATTTAATGCAAATGAAAATTCCTTTGATAGAAATTCCTGATGCTGTAGAAATCTCTACCGAACTTATTGAAGAAGAACGTCCGCAAATAAAAGAACGTAACAATCCTAATAAACGCAGAGACGAAGATGCTCCCGGACCTGCATTCCACGAAAAATCTGAAAAGAACTCTAAAGAGAATTTAGGCGGTTCGTATAAATTTAAAATTGCTGCTAAGTATAAAAAGCCAAAAACTCGTGGCGATAAAAATTATAACAAACGGAATAAGAAAAAATAATTACAGTATTCAGTTGGCAGTTAATTAAAAAATGCCTTCCATATGAATGAAAAGGCATTTTAATGATATAATTTTACACAATGAAATTACTCCTTTTGCATTGCTTTTAAAACCAAAATACCAATTCTAGAGACAACAAAAGTAAAAAGTCCAAACGTTGCAGTTAATAAAGAGACTTTAAGTCCGCCAGCAAAAATTGCAGGATCAGGGTTTCCAAGTGCTTCAACAGAATCAAAAGCAGTAATTAACCCAATGACTGAACCTAAAAAACCTAAAACTAACCCTAGAAGGCTACTATCTATAACCAAACTAAGCATTTTTTTAGAAATTAAAATATCCTTTTTAAGACTTAAAAACCCTTTTACTAAAAGAATAATAGAAAGCAATAAGCATATTAATATTAATGACATAAAAAATGGTCCACCTTCATTAAACCTATCAACAAAAGGGTTTGAAGCTACTAATACTTTTGGTAATGTTGAAACTAATAATACACACATAACTGATTGTTTTTTGATTAATGTCCTCCAAACTTAGTCTAGATTATTTGTCAAAAATTTTAAATACGACGAATAACCAAATTAGAGTTGGATATAACCTATTGCCAAAACCCTTACTAAATCTGTTATTCGTCTACAAAACATTAATTCCCTATAAAAATATACTATTATTGTAACAGTATATACAAAATATGATAAAAAAGAAATACATTTTAAACAAGCTAAGCAAACTATTTCTGCACCTTTTGTTTTGGTTTGTTGTGTTACTTTTTTTCGCTTATTTCTTTGGAGCTGAAAGCAAAAATTTTAGTGATACACTTTCATTTTCATTTTTTTTAATGCCAATTACTATAGCTACAACTTATGTTTCTATATATAAATTAATTCCCGAATATTTAATAACCAAACGCTATCTACTTTTTGGTTTGTATAGTTTTTATACTTTAATTATCTCTGGATATTTAATCATGGTTTCTATCTTTTTCAGCTTTATATATCTTGCCAATTTTGAATATAACGCTATGAATCCTGTAACAAAAAATATATTGTTCGTAGCTATTGCGGTTTATTTAGTGGTTATTATTGTAAGTGCTTTTAAATTAGTAAAACTGAATTTAAAGCACACCGAAAAAACTAAAAAACTAGAAACAAAAATATTAGAAACTCAACTTAAACTTAAGGAGCAAGAACTTAACTATTTGAAAATGCAAATTCATCCGCATTTTTTATTCAACACTCTAAATACCATGTATGGCTTTGCTTTAAAGAAAGCCAATGAAACACCAGAAATGATACTAAAACTCTCTAATTTATTGGATTATTTACTGTATCAAGTTGATAAACCTTTTGTGCTTTTAACTACAGAAATTAATCATATTAAAGATTATATAGAATTAGAAAAAATGCGATTTAATGATACTTTAAAAATCAACTTTAATTACAATAATATCTCTAAGACCATAAAAATAGCTCCTATGCTATTACTTCCTTTTATTGAAAACAGTTTTAAACACGGTAGCATAAAAAATGGAGTTTTAAATATAAATATCGATATAGATTGCAGTGATGAAAGTCTCTATTTTAAAATTGAAAACAGCTATAAAAAAACTAAAACCTCTAGTAATGGTATAGGATTAGAGAACATTAAAAAGCGACTAGATTTATTATATGAAACAAATTACAAACTAAATATTAATGATAATAATGGTACTTTTAAAGTAACCCTTAACTTAAACCATAAGTAGTGCAACAAAGCAAAACCATATCCTGCATCATTGTTGATGATGAATTTATAGCACGAGAAATAATCGCAATTCACATTTCTAAAATTAGTAATATTAATATTATTGCTAGTTGCAGTAATGTTATGGAAGCTTTTAAATATATAAGTAAACACAAAATTGATTTGGTGTTTTTAGATATAAATATGCCTGAGATATCAGGAATTTCTTTTGCGAAATCTATCAATAAAGACATTAAAATTATTTTTACAACGGCTTATCGCGATTATGCTGTTGAAGGTTTTGAATTGCAAGCAGTAGACTATTTACTAAAACCTATTTCTTTCGAGCGTTTACTAAAAGCAGTTAATACCTATTTTGAGATTTACAGTAATAAACAAAAAATAATTACAGAACATCATATAGATAGTAATGAGTTTATGTTTGTTAGATCAGACAGAATTATGGTTAAAATTGATTTTAACAATGTTATTTATATTGAAAGTTACAGCGATTATATTAAAATTCATCTATCTAATAAAACCATAGTTACTCGCGAAACCATTAGTGCCATTGAAGCTAAACTTCCAAAAAAATTATTTTTAAGAATTCACAGGTCGTATATCATTTCTATTAAACACATTACATCTTTTACAAACGAACAAGTCATTATTTTAAAAAAATCACTTCCAATTAGCAGAAGTTATAAAAGTAAAGTTTTACAATTATTAGATACGTTTTAGGCAAAAAAATCCCCTTCCAAATTAATGAAAAGGGATGTAGCATGTAGAGAGTTGCTTAATATACAGGCAGTAACCAACCAAATTTTAACCCTAACTTAAAATTAATCCTGTATTTTAACTTGGCTCTCTACAATATCTTTAATAGGGACTATAAGTTTTCCTTGTTCTGTTTTTAGAGTTACCGATATATTATTAACGGTTTCTACCTCGCCTTTAATATTATTAAACTCAATTTTTTGTCCAATCTCATATGTTTTTCTAGCATAAAACGTTTTTAATAAATCGCCCACCACATTTTGAGCTCCAAACCCGAAAGCTAAAGCAAAAGCTAATAAAAAGCCTGCTAAAATCATGGTTATATTACTTGTAATTATTTCGGTATCTACACCTGCTTGATTTAAAGCGGTTATAGAAATAAAGGTGAGCAATAAGAAAAAAACAATCTGACTTATGATTTTTGAACCTGATAAATCCATCGATTCAAAAAATGATTTGATAGCTTTTTTAATAAAATTAGCTAATAATAAGCCTATTGTAAATACTATTAATGCTGAAAATAATTTAGGTAAATACCCAAGAAAATTTCTAATTTCCTCTGAAACCATAGTAAGATTAAGAATATCTGTAACAATAATTAGCAACATTATGTACATAATCCATTTTACAAACTTGGTAACAATTTTGATGATGTTGAAGTTTAACTTTTTACCTTCAAATATTTCAATTTCGTTTATTTTATCATCTAACTTATCTGCTTTGGCAAGCTTTAATGTTTTTCTAACTATACCTACTATAAGTTTTGTTGCTAACCAACCTATAATTAATATAGCTATAGCACCAAATATATTGGGGATTACCGCGGCTACTTCTTCAGTCATTGCGGATAATGAATTTATAACACCTTCATTCCACGCTGTTATTTTTTCCATGATAATTTATTTATTTTCGTTAGGGTTATCTTTTCTTTTTTTTATAGTTTGCTCAACAATTTTTGCCATATCTACAGAGAACAAGCTCGCTAAATCCATCAGCAACTTAGCCGTGGCAATATCGCTCATAACCTTAGCTTTAAGTTCTTGCGGAACTTCTTTAAGAGGCTGGTTTATATGCTTAAACGGATTCTCCATTATTTAAGGTTATTAGTATATACAATTTTTAGTTTGTCTTTAGCGCGTTTTAGTCTCATTTTAACTGCACTTTCGCCTATTCCTAAAACACTTTCAATATCTCTTATAGAAAGATGGTCTTGGTATTTTAACAATAAAATCATTTTCTCCTCTGGAGAAATAAGCTCTAAAGCTACTTTTAATTTGTCCACTTTCATATCCAAAAAACTGGTATCGTCTTCGTCTTCAGAAAGATTTTCTATGTCTTTATAATCTACCGATTGTTTCTCAAATTTTTTAGCAGTGTTTCTTGTTACATAATTTACACAATGATTATAGGTGAATGCATATAACCAAGTTGAAAACTTCGATTTCCCCTTAAAACTAGCCAACTTAACAAAGAGCTTTAAAAATACATCTTGTGTTAAATCTTTGGCTTCGTCAGTATCTTTAGCAAATCCAAAACACTTGTTATATACTAATGCCGCATACCTATCGTACAATATCTCGAAAAGCAATGTATTGTTGGTTTTAACAATTGCTTTTACCAAATCTTCATCAGGTAACTTATTAATGTCTTCTAGGGTTTTCAAATGTAGCTTGTCGCTATTTTAGTTGTTATGAATTAAGACACAAGTAACTTAAATAAGTCACATTAATATTTTTATCTAGTTTTAAAATTATTCAAACGTTTTAAAATTTTACAAATTGTACACTTGCAACAATATATAAATCAAAACTTTACATAGAACAATAAAAGGCTTATTTATTCAACCTATATTTAAGTAAAAGCTATATCAACTTAAAATTTAAGCATAAAAAAAACGACTTATTATTACAGAGTGTAATCGAAATAAGCCGCCTTTTTTATATAAAAATATATTATTCTTGTAAACCAGGAATTGAAACCATTTCGTTCACGTCTTTATCATAATCTACACCATTAACTTTAAACCCAAAAAGGTTATAGAAATCGGTTTCATAACCTTTTAAATCTCCAATATTTGGTAATGTTTCTGAGGTTGCTTGTTTCCAAAGTTCTAAAACTTTAGCTTGAACATCATCACGCATTTCCCAATCGTCAATTCGAATTCTACCAGCATCGTCTAATTCTAAGTTTTCAGTGTATAAACGTGCGTTAAACAAACGCTCAATTTGCTCAATACAACCTTCATGAATACCTTTTTCTTTCATCACTTTATACAATAATGAAATATATAGAGGAATCACTGGAATTGCAGAACTCGCTTGTGTGACCAATGCTTTATTAACTGATACATAAGCTTTACCATCAATATCTTTTAAAGTATTGGTAATTTTAAAGGCTGTAGCTTCTAAATGGTCTTTTGCGCGACCAATAGTGCCTTTTCTATAAACAGCTTCGGTTAGCGACGGACCAATATAAGAATATGCCACTGTTTTAAATTTTTTTGATAAAACACCAGCAGACTTTAATTCATCAATCCACATTTGCCAATCTTCACCACCCATTACAGCTACTGTATTTTTAATATCATCTTCTGTACAAGGTTCTATTGAAATTTCTTTGACTTCACCGGTGTGAAAATCAACCGTATTATTTGTAAACGTTTGACCTATTGGCTTTAAAACCGATTTAAAACGCTCTCCAGTATCTGGATGTGTTCTTACTGGTGATGCTAAGCTATAAATTAATAAATCTATTTCACCTAAATCTTCTTTTATCAAATCGATGGTTTGTTCTTTTATTTCGTTAGAAAAGGCATCACCATTAATACTTTTAGCGTATAATCCATCTTTATGGGCTTGCGCCTCAAAAGCAGCACTATTGTACCAACCTGGAGAAGCTGGACGACCTTCGCTTGGTGGCTTTTCGAAGAATGCACCAATGGTTGCAGCATTAGATCCGTAAGCACTTGTAATTCTTGATGCTAAACCAAAGCCTGTGGATGCACCAATAATTAATACTTTTTTTGGACCATTTTTAACTGGTCGATCTTTTATATATTCTATTTGATTTAATACGTTTTTCTCACAACCTTTTGGGTGTGCTGTTAAACATATAAAGCCTCTTGTTTTTGGTTCTATAATCATAACTTAAATATGTAATGCTCTATCTTCTGTTGCTGCTAAAGCTGCTTCTTTAATAGCTTCAGTAAATGTTGGATGTGCATGAGACATGCGCGATACATCTTCTGCACTCGCTCTGTATTCCATTGCTACGACTGCCTCTGCAATCATATCAGCAGCGCGAGCACCAACCATATGTACGCCTAAAATTTCATCTGTTTTTTTGTCTGCTAGAATTTTTACAAAGCCATCTAAATCCATACTTGCTCTACTTCTACCTAAAGCACGCATTGGGAATTGACCAACTTTGTACTCTACTCCAGCTTCTTTTAAATCTTCTTCGGTTTTACCAACTGCGGCAACTTCTGGCCATGTGTAAACCACGCCTGGAATTAAATTATAATCGATATGCGGTTTTTGTCCTGCTAAAGTTTCAGCAACAAATACACCTTCTTCTTCTGCTTTATGCGCTAACATCGCACCTTTAATAACATCGCCGATAGCATAAATATTAGGTACACTTGTTTGTAAATGGTCGTTTACTTCAACTTGACCTCTATCATTTAATTTTACGCCTGCTGCCTCGGCATTTAAACCGTCTGTATACGGGCGACGACCAACAGACACCAAACAATAATCCCCAGTAAAAGCTACCTCTTCCCCTTTTTTGTTATCTGCTTTTACAATAACTTCATCTCCTTTACGCTCTACAGATTTTACTTTATGCGACGCGTTAATTTTAAACTTTTGTTTCTTTAAAACCTTGTTTAATTCTTTAGATAAACCAGCATCCATGGTTGGAATAATACGATCCATATATTCAACAACACTTACTTCTGCACCTAAACGTTTATATACTTGCCCAAGCTCTAAGCCGATTACGCCACCACCTATTACAATTAAATGTTTTGGAATTTCTTTTAATTTTAAAGCTTCGGTCGATGTAATAATACGCTCTTTATCTAAGGTGATAAATGGTAAATTTGATGGTTTACTTCCTGTAGCTATTATGGTATTTTTAGCTTCAATTTCGATGGTTTCTTTTCCTGAAATGGTAATATGTGTAGCATCTTTAAAAGCTCCCAAACCTTCGTAAACATCTATCTTATTTTTCTTCATTAAAAAATCGATACCACCAGTAGTTTGATCTACAACTGATTGCTTACGTGCAATCATTTTCTCTAAATTTACTTTTATATCGCCAGGGATTTCAATACCGTGTTCTTCAAAATGTTTAACAGCATCTTCGTAATGGTGAGAAGAATCTAAAAGGGCTTTACTAGGAATACATCCAACATTTAAACACGTACCACCTAATGTCGAATATTTTTCAATTATTGCTGTTTTCATCCCTAATTGTGCACAACGTATTGCTGCAACATATCCTCCAGGACCAGAACCTATAACGGCTACATCGTAAGAATTCATATTTTAATTTTATTATCTTAAATTAATGATTGCAAAAGTACAATTTTTGTTAAAGAAAGAATATTAATTATCAGTCTTTTCAATATCATTCAAAATCCACTCTAATTCAGTATCAATATTCAACTTTCTATCTTCAATTGTTGGCGTTATTTTTACATCTGGTTTTACACCATATCCATCTGGGTTTTGCTTTTGTGGTGCTTCAATTTGCATTAAACCCATTCTAACTTTAAGTTTAGATGTTGGTAATTGGTATAGTTTATAAATTCCTGCAACCGTACCATTATATGCACCCCCAGTTTCTTCTCCAACAAAAATAGCGCGTTTATTGGCTTGAAGATGCGTTGATAAAACTGAAGATGCTGAAAATGAATTCCCATTAGTCAGCACATAAATATTACCTTTAAAATGCAATGGGTTAGGAGCTTTTACTTTCGAAAATTTATTGAATCTGTAATACAATTTTCCATCCTTTTTCTTAGTCTTTAATAAATTGTGAGTTATAATAATCGGCGATAATAAACCACCAACAATTTTAAGGCTAGCTGATGATGTATTGCTCATTACAAACTTCATAAAAGGGATTCTACTATTCACTTCACTTTCTGTAATAAACTGATAATTTTCATTAGTTAAATACGAGTATAAATTATCAATCTCAGAAATACGTCCGCCACCATTATCCCTTAAATCTAAAATAAAATACTTGGTTTTCGCAGAATCTAATTTTGCAAAACTTTCCTTATAAAACGCTTTATAAGAACCATTACTAAAACCTCTAATTTTCATTAGAGCAATGGTGCTATCTTTACCAATAAAGCTTAAATTTCTAGTATATTGCTTCCTACTTGAAATATAACCATGTTTATTGTTGTACTTCTTTTTCTGTTTTGCCTTTAAGCGATTAATTTTTTTTTCTGTTTTACTTAACTTTTTAGGTTTTTCAACTTTAGTGGAATCAGATTCTGTTTTATTCTTTTTGTCTTCCTTTTCCAACCGTTTAAATGTTTTTATAAAGGTTGAGTCTTCACTTTTAAGTGTCACTTTTAAACTATCTACAAATCCATTATTTCTATAATAAAATGTTTTAAAATTTTTGCCAACAAATCGATTGTGCAGTGTTGTATTGTATCCATCAGAAGCAAACTGTGTTTTATATTTTTCAACTAAATTAATCGCTAAATCATCTTCAATTTTAACAACTTCGTTACCAACAAGTGTAGAATCTTTTCCTCGGGTATTTTTTACCCAAAGCTTGTTATTTAAGTATTCGAAATCTAAATCGTAAAACTCAAATTTTTTCTTTTTTAATAGTTTTCTTTCTTTTCTGGTAAATCTCTTATTTGCTGAACCTACCGAAACATGTCCTTGTCTTACATTTGTAACAACAGGTGCTAGTTTTTTGTAAAATTCTCGCGAATTCATAGGCTGTTTTATGGCTTTTTTTAAACTATCAAACTTAAAATCTAAAATATTTTTTGGTGTGTATTGATATAGTTTTGGGTGATGTTTTTTAAGTTGTTTGTATAGTTTATCAACATCGTTTTGTAAATCTTCAACCGTATGTAACGATGCAATTTGCTGGTTATAGGTCTTTACACTGCTGCAAGACATTGCAATTAGCACAATAGTAAAAACAGAAAATAGTTTCTTCATTCAAAAAAAATCATCATTAAAGCAACTAAAGTACTTGTAATTATTTTAATTTATATTGTATTAATTAATCTTTAACTTTTAAGTAAAATCGTGTAGCTTTGTGCTCCATGCAAAAAAACATTAACATACAGAATAAAAAAGCACGCTTTCTATATGAAATTTTAGATAAGTATACTGCTGGAATTGTGTTAACTGGAACCGAAATTAAATCCATTAGAAGTAGTAAAGCATCCATTGCTGAAAGTTTTTGTGAGTTTAACGAAAACGGTGAGCTTTTTGTAATTAATATGACCATTCAAGAATACGCTTTTGGTAATTATTACAACCACAGACCAAAAGCTGAAAGAAAATTGCTTTTAAATAAAAAGGAATTAAAAAAGCTTAATAAAGAAGTTCAAAATACAGGATTAACTATTATTCCGTTACGTTTGTTTATTAACGAAAAAGGCTATGCCAAATTAGATATTGCCTTAGCAAAAGGAAAAAAACTTTTCGACAAACGAGAAACAATAAAAGACCGTGATAATAAACGCGATTTGGATAGAATTAAAAAGGCATATAAATAATTTAAGAAAGCCTTAACGTTCCAACTATTACTAAATTTCTACTTTGCAGTTCTAAAAAACCAAAAAACTTTTCAGCATGAAAAAACTTGTTATACTAATATTTACCTGCTTATTAACGTTTTCAATAAGCGCGCAAGAGAGCACAGAAAAAGCTAAAGATTATTCTAAGAAAGTACAAACACTCGATAGTACCATTAAAGCACTTTACGCTGTTATTTCAGGTGAAAAAGGTGAAGCAAGAGATTGGGAGCTTTTTAAATACTTATTTAAACCTGAAGCAAAATTAATCCCCTCAGGAAAAGACAAAAATGGAGAGTATCAAGTACGTTATATGACACCTGATGATTACATTAATAGTTCTGGTAAATGGTTGATTGAAAATGGTTTTTTTGAAAAAGAAATTCATAGAAAAGTAAATACTTTCGGGAATATAACCCAAGTATTTAGCACATATGAATCTTTTCATAGTGCATCGGATAAAAAACCTTTTATGCGAGGTATTAATAGTATTCAATTATTATATGATGGTAATCGTTGGTGGGTTATAAACATTTACTGGACTCAAGAAACTAAAGAAAACCCTATTCCTAAAAAACACCTTCCAAAACAATAAAACTCATGAAAATACCTTTCAAATTAAATACTACTCTTTTTTCTTTCTTCATTTTTACAATATCCTTTCTTTATGCCTTTACTCAAGAAAAAGCAATGCCTATTTTTAAAGATGGAGAAGCGCAAATAGTTGAAGCTTTTAATACACCAGATAAATGGATAAGACATGATTTATTTGTTGAAACCGAATTCGATACTGATGGCGATGGTAAATTAGACCGCATGCATGTATCTGTAACTAGACCATTTCAAACCGATACTGAAGGCTTAAAACTTCCTGTAATTTATGTATCTAGCCCTTATTTTGCTGGTGTAGCACAAGGTGGAAATGAGTTATTTTGGAATGTAAAACATGAAATTGGAGAACAAGTAAAAGAACCTGTTCGCTCAGAAGTAAAGCGTGTTGGAAAAAGACCAATCATATCTAATTCGCATATTAAAAAGTGGATACCAAGAGGTTATATTGTAGTGCATTCTTCATCGCCTGGAACAGGATTGTCTCAAGGTTCACCAACTGTTGGTGGTCAAAACGAATCCTTAGCACCAAAAGCAGTAATTGATTGGTTGTGCGGACGCGCAAAAGGCTATACAGAACCTTATGGAAATAAAACTGTTGAAGCGTTTTGGAGTACTGGAAAAGTTGGAATGACCGGTACATCGTACAACGGAACTATTCCGTTAGCTGCTGCAACCACAGGCGTTGATGGTCTTGAGGCTATTATTCCTATAGCACCCAACACCTCTTATTATCATTATTACAGATCTAATGGATTGGTACGCTCTCCAGGTGGTTACTTAGGTGAAGATATTGATGTGTTATACGATTTTATTCATAGTGGTGGTGAAGAACCTATTATTCCAAATAGCAATACAAAAATTAATGATGCTAAAATTCCTAAAGCATATAAAAATAAAAGAGCATACAGCAATGAAGTAATTCGTGATACCGAAATGAAGAATGGTATGGACAGGATTACTGGTGATTATAACAATTTTTGGGCTGGACGCGATTATTTAAACCATATGGCTCCAATGAAAGCGGCGTTATTAATGTCGCATGGATTTAATGATTGGAATGTCATGCCAGAGCACAGTTATAGAATATATAAAAAAGCGAGAGAAATGGGTATCCCATCGCAAATATACTATCACCAATTTGGTCATGGTGGTCCGCCACCAATTACAATGATGAACCGTTGGTTTACGCGTTATTTACATGGTATTGAAAACGGTGTAGAAAACGATGCGAAAGCTTGGGTTGTTAGAGAGGATGATAAAATGGACGAACCAACTGCGTACAAAGAGTATCCAAACCCAAATGCCTCTCCTGCTACTTTGTATTTAAGTTCTGGTGGATTGTCTGCTGGAAAATTATCTACTAAAAAACAAAAAAAACAAGGTAAAGAAACATTAGTTGATAATTATAATTTTTCAGGTGCAGATTTAGCTAAATCAACCAATTCAAAAAACAGATTATTATATGTAACGCCTATACTAAAAGAAGATTTGCATATTTCTGGCGTACCACAAATCACTATTAAATTAGCAAGTAGTAAACCTGCAGCAAATTTATCGATTTGGTTAGTTTCGCTACCATGGAATGAAGGTAAAGTGAAAATTACCGATAATATTATTACACGTGGTTGGGCAGATCCTCAAAACTATAAATCTCTAACAGAAAGTAAACCTTTAAAACCTGGTAAATTTTACGAGCTTACCTTTAATTTACAACCCGACGATCAAGTTATTAAAGCAGGACAACAAATTGGTTTAATGATTTTTTCTAGCGACCAAGAATTTACGTTACACCCAAAACCAGGAACAGAATTGACTGTTGATTTGGATGGAACTAGTTTGACGTTGCCTGTTGTTGGTGGTGTTGAAAGTTTCAATACGTCCTTAGGGAATTAAAATATATAAACGAAATTTATGATGCTATGAAGCAAGTACATATTCTATTAACCATAATGCTATTTAGCTCTGTTACTTTACCTGTATTTGCTCAACAAAACAATTTTATTAAAGACTATTTAGAACGATTGGTAAATTCTCATAAGTACTTAATACTTGTGGCAGAAACAATGCCAGAGAACAAATATAACTTTAAAGCATCTTCAGAATCACTGTCCTTTGCTGAAAATTTAATGCATATAGGATATGCTGTAGATTGGCATAGTCAGTCATTATTAGGTGGTCGAGAATCTAGAGATTGGAAAACTGATACAATTTTTAAGGTTGCCAATAAATCTAAGGAAGAAATGATTTCAATTATTGATAAGACATTTGATGAGACAATAACCTTAATAAAAGAATTTGATACAACTCAACTTGATGATGAGCTAGACTATTTCGGGTTGAATAGAACGAAACGACAAATATTCTTATTACTTGCAGACCATATAACTCACCACAGGGGACAAATGCTCGTTTATATGAGATTAAATGGACTTGTCCCTCCTAGATATGTTTTGTTTCAATAAATCAAAATTAACTTATCCTAATTCTTATCCTCCAAAAGTGGCACAAATCTAAACTCTCCAAATTCTTCTTGC
>NZ_CAXIBN010000079.1:0-14769 GCF_964021735.1 uncultured Wocania sp.
GTTCTAATATATATAAAGAATAACTCACTCAAAACAAAAAGGGCTATTTTATTAAAATAGCCCTTTTTGTTTATATAGAATATCAGACAATTACTTGCCTTTATTAGCTTTGTCAATATACTTTTGCAACGCCATAGTCATAGACGGTGTTTCTGGTGTTGGTGCAGCAATATCTACTCGCAAACCTTTTTCTTCAACAGCTTTAATGGTGGTATTTCCAAATACAGCAATACGTGTTTCATTTTGTTTAAAATCTGGAAAGTTTTGAAATAATGATTCAATACCAGATGGACTAAAAAAAACAAGTACATCGTATGTTACATTTTCTAAATCAGATAAATCACTAACCACCGTTTTGTAAAATGTAGCTTGTTTCCAGTTTACACCCAAAGCATCTAAGGTATTTGGGACCTCTGGTTTTACTTTATCAGTGTTTGGTAATAAGAATTTCTCGTCTTTATATTTTTTAATTAGTGGCGAAAGCTCAGAAAAAGTACGCTTGCCAACATAAATTTTACGTTTTCTGTAAACTACATATTTTTGAAGATAGTATGCTACAGCTTCAGACTGACAAAAATATTTCATGGCATCTGGAACTTTAAAACGCATTTCTTCAGCAACTCTAAAAAAATGATCAACAGCATTTCTACTTGTTAAAATAATAGCAGTGTAGTTATTCAAATCTACTTTTTGTTGCCTAATGTCTTTTGCAGAAACACCTTCAACATGTATAAAAGGCCTAAAATCTATTTTAACCTTTTGCTTTTCTTGCAAATCAAAATAAGGAGAATTTTCTATTTTAGGTTCTGGCTGAGAGACTAAAATTGTTTTTACTTTCATATATACAAGTAGTTTATTTTGTTGCTTTAAGAAATAAACACCTTATATAAAATAATGTAGGGTGCGATTTCGAGAGCGCAAAGATACAAAATAAAATAAAACAAGTTGTGTTTTATTGCGTTTTGATGCGTTTTAAATGAAGTAATTACACCAAAAACATTAACAATTAATAATAACGCAATTATTGTATAAAAAAGACTTAATGTTGGTTTAATTGTGAAAATTAATAAAGCGTTAATTGGAATTAATAATAGACCTAAATAATTCTTATAACTGATTTTTTGAAATAGGTATTGATCTATTAATTTATCAATTTCAAAAAGACTCGCTATTAAACGCTCAATAAGTACTTTTATTAAAATAAAGGTGCCAATACCAAAAACTAATTTAAAAAGTATATTAATAGAAATTGTTTTAGTCTCTGCTACATATTGATAAATTAAAAAGCTAAAAATTGATGCCGAAATAACTAAGTTGGAAAATAATAAGGCATCAAACTTATCTAAAAATTTTTGTTGTTTGGCGTATATTTTAAGGTATTTAGAATTTCCTAAAATATAAATGAAATCACCAAAACGCTGTGGCGCAACTAATTTAGCTGCTGCAATAATGGTAAGACCTATAACCATTAAAATTGTAAATAGCTCGTTTGAGATGATGTCGCGATACATGCCCTAAAATTATTATAAATATTCACACTTTACGTAAATTATTAAGGAATATTTAAAAAAAATAAACTTTGAAATAATGTACATTTGCTAAAAATATTACATTACAATATATTATTAAATGCAAGATACGGTTGTTATAATACCAACTTACAACGAAATAGAAAATATTGAAGCTATTATAAAAGCTGTTTTTTCTCAGTCGGATAATATTCACATTCTTATTGTTGATGATAATTCTCCAGACTTAACAGCTTTAAAAGTTAAAGCACTTCAAGAAGAGTTTCCAAATAGATTATTTTTAGAAATTCGTAAGGAAAAAGAAGGACTAGGAACCGCATATATTCATGGTTTTAATTGGTGTTTAAATAAAACATATCAGTACATTTTTGAAATGGATGCCGATTTTTCTCACAACCCAAAAGATTTAATAAAGCTTTATAAAGCATGTAAAGATGATGGTGCAGATTTGGCTATAGGATCTAGATATATAAATAATACGGTAAATGTTGTTAATTGGGATATGAAACGATTGCTCATGTCTTATTTAGCTTCAAAATATGTGCGTGTAATTACAGGAATGCGTATACACGATACTACCGCTGGTTTTGTGTGTTATAAAAGAACCGTTTTGGAAACCATAGATTTAAGTAAAATTAAGTTTATAGGTTATGCATTTCAAATAGAAATGAAATTTAAAGCCTATTTAAAAGCTTTTAAAATAATTGAAGTTCCTGTGATATTTACAGACAGAACGAAAGGTGAATCAAAACTAAGCTCTGGTATTATCTCTGAAGCTGTTTTTGGAGTGATTTCGATGAAACTGAAAAGTTTATTTAAAAAATAAAATTATAAAATGACATTAAAAACTACACTTATTAAAAATGCCAATATTGTAAATGAAGGTAAAATTTTTAATGGCGATATATTAATTGAAGGCGATTATATAAAAGAAATAAACACGTCTATTAGTGCAAAATCTGCCGATGTACATGTGTTTGATGCCGAAGGTAAATATGTGCTTCCTGGTGTTATTGACGATCAAGTACATTTTAGAGAACCGGGTTTAACACACAAAGCGAATATTGAAACCGAATCTAAAGCAGCAATTGCTGGTGGGATTACTTCGTTTATTGAAATGCCAAATACCAATCCGCAAACCACAACTATTGAAAAACTAGAAGAAAAATTTGAGATAGCTGCAAAAACATCATCTGCAAATTATTCGTTTATGTTTGGAGGAACAAACGATAATTTAGATGAAATTTTAAAAGTTGATGCTAAAAATGTAGCAGCTTTAAAACTGTTTTTAGGGTCTTCAACAGGAAATATGTTAGTTGATAATCCTGAAGTTTTAGAAAACATTTTCTCGAAAACCAATTTATTAATAGCAGTACACTGTGAGGACGAAGGTACAATTAAAGCTAACTTTGAACGATTTACAGAAAAGTATGGTGACGATATCCCTATTAAATATCACCCAGAAATACGAAGTGAAGAAGCATGTTATTTGTCGTCTTCAAAAGCTATCGAATTAGCTAAAAAAACAGGGGCGCGATTGCACGTGTTTCACTTATCAACAGGAAAAGAAACTGCTTTGTTTGATAACAAAATATCTTTAAAAGATAAAAAAATTACTGCTGAGGTTTGTATACATCATCTGTGGTTTACAGATAAAGATTACGATGAGAAAGGCACGCTTATTAAATGGAATCCTGCAGTAAAAACACAAGCCGATAAAGAGCAATTATGGGAAGCTTTATTAGATGACAGGATTGATGTTATAGCTACAGATCATGCACCGCATACTATTGAAGAAAAAGAAAACGTTTATAATAAAGCACCTTCTGGTGGGCCATTAGTACAACATGCTTTACCTGCGATGCTTGAAATGCATCATAAAAATAAAATTTCAATAGAAAAAATAGTAGAGAAAATGTGTCATAACCCTGCTATTTTATTTCAAATTGAAAAACGCGGATTTATAAAAGAAGGCTATTTTGCCGATTTAGTTTTGGTAGATTTACACCATCCATGGACAGTAAAAAAAGACAACATTCTTTATAAATGCGGTTGGTCTCCGTTTGAAGGCACCACCTTTAAATCGAGAATTACGCATACCTTTGTAAACGGAAGTTTAGCTTATAAAAACTTTAAGTTTTATGATGTTAATGCTGCAAAACGATTAACTTTTAATAGATGATTTTAAAACGATTATTTACCTGCTTTATAATTGCATTAATGGCAACTGCGTGTTATAAATATGATAAGCCTAAAAAGCCTAAGAATTTGATTTCAAAGGATGTAATGGTTAATATTATAATGGATGTAAGATTGCTGTCATCTGCAAATGGGATGAATAAAACGACTTTAGAAAAAAATAATTTGCAGGCTGAAACATATATTTATAAAAAGTATAATATAGATAGTTTGCAATTTGCTTTAAGCAATAATTACTACGCCTATTATGTTGATGATTATAAGGCTATTTATGATAAGGTTGCAGATAGTTTAGATGTTTTAAAAAATAAGTTTACTGATTTAGCAATTCAAGAGGAACAAGAAAAAAAGATTAAAGATTCTATTCAAAGCATTATAAAAAAAGACTCGGTACTTATTTTTAAATTAAAAGACCATATAAAGCTACTAGTAAAAAAAGATTCTTTAAAACCTTTAGTTAAAAATGATT
The DNA here is from genome assembly GCF_964021735.1 of uncultured Wocania sp. Classification (NCBI taxonomy): domain Bacteria; kingdom Pseudomonadati; phylum Bacteroidota; class Flavobacteriia; order Flavobacteriales; family Flavobacteriaceae; genus Wocania; species uncultured Wocania sp. The sequence goes on from NZ_CAXIBN010000079.1 coordinate 4,198, forward strand.
CTATTAGGTTGATAAAGATGAAAGATTCTTTAAATATGCTAATTGAAAAAGATTCTGTAACTAGATTTAATCTAAAAAAACCAAAAGAAGAAGGGTTAATTACACCTGTTTCAGATATAGATTTCCAATAGTAGTAATGCTTTCTTCAATTGGGGTAAACTCGAGATCTAGAGCATTTTTAATTTTAGCAGGACTATAATTAGTTTTAGAGTTTAATGATGTTACTAATTGTTTGGTTAGCTGTCTTCTTTTACCAGTTAATTTATGTATTAACCAATCAAGTCTCCATGCCCATTGTAACAACCAAAGTTTAGCTTCTTTTTTAGGCAGTTTTGCATTTACAGCTTTTGCCATAGTTTGTAAAAACTGTTGGTAAGTCCAATTTTCAGCAACTAAAATAAAACGTTCATTTTTTATATCACTTTTTAAAAGCGCAATCATAATCGAAACAACGTCTTTTACATCAACTAACCCAATAGTTCCAGAGGTGTAATATTTTATTCCTTTATGCGCTTTTTTAAATAAATTTCCACTACCATAACGCCAAATGCCTGCGCCTAAAATAACACCCGGATTTACAATAACCACATTTACACCTTCTTGTGTGGCACGCCAAACCTCCATTTCGGCACCATATTTTGTAATAGCATAAACACTATTGTCGTCTTCAGGATTCCACTTGGTATTCTCTGTAATTGGTGCATTGTTTATAGAATTACCTATGGTTGCAATAGAGCTTACATAGCATAATTTTTCTATATTATTAGAAATGCAAAGATTAACGATATTTGCGGTGCCTTCAATGTTAGTACGACGCAAAAGATGATACTTATTAGGTTCAAACGATACAAAAGCTGCACAATGATAAACGTATCTTACATCATTAAATGCATCAGATAATAGCGGAATATCTAAAATATCGGCTTGAACCCATTCAATAGATTTAAAAAGCGACTCGTAATTTTCAGTATAACAGGAAAACACCTGTTTTACATTATCAAGTTTACGTTCGGTTCTATAAATAGCTCGAACAGTTTCGTTATTACTAATAAGTTTGTAAAGTAAATGTGCGCCAACTAACCCTGTGCCTCCAGTAACTAAAATCATGCAACTAAAGTAAAGAATTATTCATAATACAGGAGTAATTATACATTGATTTTTATCTTTGCCGTAGTTTATTAAAAATATGATATAATGATAAAGAATTTTGTTAAAGAATTAACTTGGAGAGGCATGATACATACTGTTATGCCGGGGGCAGAAGAACATTTAATGGAAGGCATGCGAAGTGCGTATGTGGGTTTTGATCCTACTGCTGATTCTTTACACATTGGTAATTTAGTGCCTATTATGTTGTTGGCACACTACCAACGTTGTGGACACAGGCCAGTGGCTTTGGTTGGTGGTGCAACAGGTATGATTGGTGATCCTTCAGGGAAATCTAATGAGCGTAATTTATTAGATGAAAAAACGCTGAGGCATAATCAAGAATCTATAAAAAACCAATTAGCACATTTTTTAGATTTTGAAAGTAATTCTGAGAATTCTGCAATTTTAGTGAATAATTACGATTGGATGAAAGACTTTTCGTTTCTTGAATTTATTCGTGATGTAGGCAAGCATATTACCGTAAATTATATGATGGCAAAAGATTCTGTAAAAAATAGAATCTCGTCTGAATCATCAGAAGGGATGAGCTTTACAGAGTTTACTTATCAATTAGTACAAGGTTACGATTTTCTTCATTTGTATAAAGCGAATGATTGTTCAATTCAAATGGGCGGAAGCGATCAATGGGGAAATATTACAACAGGAACAGAATTAATTAGACGCGTTGGTGGCGGAAAAGGATTTGCTATCACTTGTCCGTTAATTACAAAATCTGATGGTTCAAAATTCGGGAAATCTGAAGGTGGAAATGTTTGGTTAGATGCTAACAGAACTTCGCCATATAAATTTTATCAATATTGGTTAAATTCTAGCGACGAAGACGCTGAAAAATACATTAAAATATTTACGTTTTTAACTGAAGAAGAAATTAATGGTTTAATAAAAGAACATGCTGAAGCACCACATTTACGTGTGTTGCAAAAGCGTTTAGCTGAAGAAATTACAGAAATGGTACATTCTAAAGACGATTTAGATAATGCTGTAAAAGCTAGTGCTATTTTGTTTGGTAAATCTACAAGTGATGATTTAAAACAACTTAATGAGCAAACCTTTTTAGATGTATTTGATGGCGTGCCGCAAACAGAAATTAAACAATCTGATATTGAGAACGGACTAGATATTATTGCTGCTTTAGCAGAAAAAGGTGGGTTTTTAAAATCTAACGGAGAAGCGCGTCGTGCATTAAAAGAAAATTCTATTTTGGTAAATAAAGAAAAAGTAAAAGACGATTATAAAATTATTACCAAAGACTTAATTAATAGTAAGTTTGTTTTGCTGCAACGTGGTAAAAAGAATTATTTTATTTTAAAAATTGTATAGAACAACAAAAAGCCTGAGTTTTAACTCAGGCTTTTTTTAACCAACCAACTAAAAAATTAACTTTTCTTTTTCTTAGCTATTCGTTTTGTCGAAATGATTACTACAATCTTACAGAAGATTATAATTTTTTTAACTTGGAAATTATAACACCATTAAATTACAACCTCGAATATCTGAATTATCAAAACGTCCAATAACTTCAAATGCTCCATTTTTATAAATCCTTCCTAAATCTTGTGTAGCAACAAATGAGCAAGAATTAATATTAGCTAAATCTATAACATTTATACCGCCAGTTTTTTCTGGTGGCTGAATACTTAATGCATCTTCAGTATCACGTGTTAATATTCGCATCCAATTAGGGCAATTAAAGAGGCCATTGCCATTAGAATAAGCTTGACTTAATAGCTCGGTCATACCATATTCGCTATGTATCGTTTCAACTCCAAAATCAGCTTTTAGTTTTTTATGTAAATCTTCTCTAATAAGTTCTTTTCTTCTACCTTTCATGCCACCGGTTTCCATGATAATGGTATTTTTAAGATTGAATTGATAGGTTTCAACCAAATCTAATAAAGCAAAAGATACTCCAATTAATAACACCTTTTTTCCATCAGCATCTAATTTAATTAAAGTGTTTTTTAATTCTGAAATATTATTAAGATAGAAACCACTTTCTGTGTGTTTCGAGTGCAAAATCATAGCATTTGCCATGTAAATTAATGATGAACCTTCACGTTCTAAATAAGAAGGTAAGAGTGCTAAAACCACATAATCTTCAACACTACCATAAAATTGTTGAAAACCCTTAGTGAAACTTTGTTCGTAAATTTTCAAGTCAGTTACATGGTGTTTACTCGTTAAATTTCCAGTGGTACCAGAACTTGTAAACGTAGTTTCAATATCATTTTTGTTACTTAATATTTTATGTGATTTAAAAAACTGAATAGGTAAAAAAGGAATATCTTGAATCGTTTTAACATCGCTTGGGTGTTTATAAAGTAAATCGCAAAATGACCTATAAACACGATTATTATTAAACTGATGTTTAAAGATTTGCAAAGCTAAATCTTCAAATTCCGTTTGATTTTTAATATTAAAAATGGCGCTACTATCTATCATTTAATCGTAGTTAGTTCGAGTTAAAATTATTCTGTAATTTTGTCTTCGATAACATAAACAAAAGTATATAAAATTAAAAAGCATTGCTATTAGCAATGCTTTTTAAAAAAATATTTAGATAAAATTACTTAATCACCAATTTTCGTGTCTCACTTATATTGCTTTCAGTAATTTTTAAAATATAAACGCCAGTACTTAGCTTCGATATATTTAATTCTTTGCCTATTAATACAGTTGACAAAATTTGTTTTCCTAGGGCATTAAAAATTTCAACTTTTTTAGTTAAGCTGTTTTTAGATGTAATATATATAAACTGTTTTCCGTTATTAACAGGATTAGGGTATATAGAAAGCCCTTCAATGTTTTGTTGAGTAGACAGATTAGAGTCCCTTGTTTGTGTAAATCCCAGTTGAGGCACAAAAAACATTAAAGTAAAAAGTATAATAAAAAAGTAGTTTTTTCCCATAGTAAGCTTTCAATGTTATAAAAGTAATAAATTACTTCAAAAGTTATACCAAAAAAATGTTAAAGATTTAAACATTTCATCGAAAGGTTAAATAAGTGTAAGTTGTATGTTACCTTAATGTTATTTGTTTTTATGTTTTAATATAGTTCTGTTATTAGTTTTATCTTTGGCCTAAGAAAGATAGAATTTATTGTTTTATAATGAATAAAAAAGACATTAAAATACTTTTAGTTGATGATGAGCCAGATATTTTAGAGATAGTTGGTTATAATTTATCAAATGAAGGCTACCAAATTATTAAAGCCGAAAATGGAACTCAAGCCGTTAAAAAAGCTAAAAAAGAGTTACCTCATTTAATTATTTTAGATGTGATGATGCCAGAAATGGATGGTATTGAAGCTTGCGAAATTATTCGTAAAAATCCAGATTTAAAAGATACTATCATCACTTTTTTAACAGCAAGAGGCGAGGATTATTCCCAAGTCGCAGGGTTTGATGCTGGAGCCGACGATTATATTACAAAACCTATAAAACCAAAAGTTTTAATTAGTAAGGTAAAAGCATTGTTGCGTCGTTTTAAACAAGACGCCAAAAGTACAACGCTTAAAATAGGTGATTTAGTTATTGATAGGGATGAATATAAAATTATTTTAAAAGGAAAAGAAATTATTTTACCGCGAAAGGAATTTGAATTACTATCTTTATTAACCTCTAAACCAGGGAAAGTTTTTAAACGCGACGAAATTCTTGATAAAGTTTGGGGAAATGAAGTTATAGTTGGAGGAAGAACTATTGATGTGCATATTCGTAAATTACGTGAAAAAATAGGAGATGATAGCTTTAAAACTGTTAAAGGTGTTGGTTATAAGTTTGTAGATTAATATTTTAAATATTTGAAATTAAAAAGAACATATCGTTTTGCGATTAAAACATCGCTGTATATAACACTTTTTATAACGCTCTTAATGAGTGTTTTTTTATATGCCTTTTATTCAATTAATTGGTTGTTAGTTTTTTTATTTGCATTAGCTTGTTATCTCTTCTCATTTATAGTTATTCAGTTAAGAGCTGAAAAATTCATTTATAAACGTGTTAAAAAAATATACGACGATTTAACACTTTTAGAATCAGCTAGTTTAACCAGAGGTTCTATTACAACCGATATGGGAACACTAACTAAAGAGATTGATAGATTTGCCCGTGATAAAAAATTAGAAATAGAAACGCTTAAGGTTCGAGAAAAATATCGTAAAGAATTTTTAGGCAACATATCTCACGAATTGAAAACACCGTTGTTTACTGTTCAGGGTTATATTTTAACTCTTCTAGATGGGGCTATAGATGATAAAAATATAAGGAAAAAATATCTTGAGAGAGCTAATAAAGGTGTTGAAAGACTCAGTTATATTGTAAAAGATTTGGATATGATTACCAAGCTAGAAATTGGTGATTTAAGTCTGAATATTGAAGTGTTCGATATTGTAGAATTGGTAAATAACGTGTTCGATATGTTCGAAATGCGGGCACATAAAAAAAACATAACCCTAACTTTTGATACTGATTATAGAACCCCCATTTTGGTTAATGCTGATAAAGAGCGAATACAGCAAGTGTTAGCAAACCTTTTTGTAAACTCAATAAAATATGGGAGAGAAAAAGGAACAACAGAGATTAGTATCGAAAATTTAATAAAAAATAAGGTTATTGTTAGAGTGACTGATAATGGAGAAGGCATTGAAAAAAGGCATTTACCACGCTTATTTGAACGCTTTTTTAGAGTTGATAAAACAGGAAACAGAAAAGTTGGAGGTTCTGGCTTAGGCTTGTCTATTGTAAAACATATTATTGAAGCTCACGACGAAAAAATATATGTAGAAAGCGAATTTGGTGTAGGTAGTGAGTTCTCATTTACGCTCGAAAAGGCTAAATAAATCTTTAAAATTAGCTTTAAAATCAAAAGATTTCAACCCAATAAAAGCATTTAAATTTTTAAGTTTATGTAATGTAAATTCATCTTGATTACAACTAGGTACAAGATTTAATTCGGTTAATCGTTTTGCTAAATATTCTTGTTCAAATTGCCCAGGCGTAGGTATAAAAAAAGCTTTTTTATTAAGTTTTGCTAAATCCATAATAGTAGTGTAGCCAGATCTAGAAATAATTATTGCGCTTTCATTTATCGTTTTTTCGAGTAAATCAGAAGTCATGAAATTATAAACAGTCATATTTTTTATAATCTGTATAGTTTGTTCTTCTTCCATAATTCCTTTTACAAAAACAATCTTATTAGGGTAGTTTTTAAATTCTAACAACAGCTTTTCTTCTAGTAAAGTACGTTGTGGCTCAGGACCAGAAAGTAAAACCATAATGTTATTTACAATCTTTATACTTTTTTTTTCAAATCTGCTTAAAGGACCTAAATACTTAGTAGGTAAGTCAAAATTATCTGGATGCCCTAATTTCCCGCTTAAATTGGGCTCGTTTTTCATATCTGGGACCCAACAAACACTAAATTTCTTAATAAATTTTTGATGTAATTTTGTGCTTAACCAAGTTGTGTTTCCGCTTAAAACATGTAATTGGTGTGTTATAAAAACTGAAGGTACTTTTTTACTATAAATACCTAATCGATTATCAGAAATAATTCCAGAAATATTATATGTTTCAATAATATCCTTTACGGCTTTCTTCTCCGCTTTGATAGCCTTTAATAGCTTAGGGGTATCTTTTAGTAATTTTAATTTAAAATGCTTTCCTTTTTTTGCATAAGTTATGTTATAGGCAGGCAGTTCAATCGAAGAAAGTTTTGGGAATTCCTTTTGTAATAGTTTTAAAGCAACCCCATCGCTCGCAATTATGGGTTCGAAATCGTAAGCTAATAATGCGTTAATAATAGGGATGCATCTTGTAGCATGTCCTAATCCCCAGTTTAAAGGAGCTATTAAAATTCGTTTTTTCATTTTTCAATATGTCGTTCCACATCTCGTTACTTTGCTTTGGTATCACTCAGCACAAATCATTTAGGGTAAGTGAGTGGGTTTTGCTACAACTTTTTTATTTTAATTCAAATATTATGAAAGGAATAAAAAAAGATACAGCATAAATCCCTAACACCATTTTCAGTAAATTCAAAGATAAGCATATAAACACTCTCGTATATTTCCTTAATTTTACCAAATATTTAAAAAACAAGTAAAAATCTGTGGGAAGCAAAAATAAACTTAGAAGATTTAAAGAAAACGAAGCTTTTGCTAATGTATTTCAGCCAACAAGAGATGAATTAGTTAGTTCAAATTTCAATTTAAAAGGCAATTGGAGAACAGTGGTTTTTAAAAATAATAATCCATTAGTTTTAGAGTTGGGCTGTGGTAAAGGAGAGTATAGTATAGCGTTGGCTCAAAAATATCCCAACAAAAATTTTATAGGTATCGATATAAAAGGTGCCCGTTTTTGGAGAGGTGCTAAAACAGCTATTGAAGAAAATATAAATAATGTTGCTTTTCTTCGTACTCAAATTGAACTAATAGATTATGCTTTTGCTGAAAATGAAGTGGACGAAATTTGGATAACTTTTCCAGATCCACAAATAAAATACAAGCGCACTAAACATCGTATGACGAATGCTAAGTTTTTAAAACGATACAATAAAATTTTAAAACCAGAAGGCATTGTAAACCTAAAAACCGATAGTGAGTTTATGCACGGTTATACACTTGGGTTGCTACATGGCGCTGGACACGAAGTGCTTTATGCCAATCATAATGTGTATAAACAAGAAGGCAGTCCAGAAGAAGTTACAAGTATTCAAACCTTTTATGAATCACAATATTTAGAGCAAAATAAACCAATTACGTATATTAGGTTTAAAATTAACGGTTAGTGGATATTACTTTTATCTTTTTTTTAGGATTATTTATAGCTTTAGTTGGTGTTATTCCACCAGGGTTGTTAAACATGACGGCTGCTAAAATAAGCTTGAAAGAAGGACATTCAAGAGGTATTGTGTTTTCTATTGGGGTTTGTGTTATTGTAATTGCTCAAACTTATATTGCCGCTATTTTTGCAAGATATTTAAGTAATCACCCAGAAGTTATAGACATACTCCAGCGTGTAGCATTTGTTATTTTTGTCTTAATAACTGTTTATTTTTTATTTGTTGCTAAAAATCAACCAGCAAAACAAGCAACACCAAAAATGAGAAGCAAGCATAGTCGCTTTTTTCATGGTATATTTTTGTCTGCAATAAATGTTTTTCCTATACCATATCAAGCTTATATGACAATTACCTTGGCATCGTTTGGATGGTTAAAATTCGATCAAACAAGCATTGTGTCGTATGTTGCAGGGGCAGCTACAGGTACATTTGTTATGTTGTATATGTATATTTTCTTTTTTGATAGAATAAAAGAAAAGTCGTTTACATCACAAAAAAACATGAACCGTATTATTGGTGGTATTACAGGAGTTATTTCTATAGTTACACTAATAAATATTATTAAAGAGTTATAGTATGAAACCTGAAACTTTAAATTTCTTTGGCAAAGTTTATCAAGTAGCTCGGTTAATACCTTACGGAAAAGTAACTAGCTATGGCGCAATTGCAAATTATTTAGGTGCAGCTAAAAGTGCACGAATGGTTGGTTATGCTATGAATGGATCTGGAGGAAAAGATGTGCCAGCGCATCGTGTTGTAAATCGAAAAGGTTTGCTAACAGGGAAATTTCATTTTGATGGGACTAATTTAATGCAGCAACTTTTAGAAAGTGAAGGTATTGAGGTTGTTGATAATCAAATACAGAATTTTGAAAGTGTGTTTTGGGATCCTTCAAAAGAGCTTTAGCGTCGTTTCGAATTTGATTGTGCTTAATGTGTTTCAATATTTCGGATTCTCATCATAAAAATGCAATGTCAAATTTATTGCCTTTCCAATAATTAAAAGTCTTTTTGTTAATCGCTATTTTTTTTAAAAACTCACGTTCAACCAATTCTTCAATATCTGTTCTAGCAGTTTGATTGGTAACGTTAAAAGTGTTTTCAATTTCTTTTACAGTAAAAAATCGATTACTATCATCTTCAATTTTTTGAAGAATAATGGCTTGTCTTTCGTTTATACCATCAAGTTTTAAGTATTTTGAGAGTTTTGATTGTTCCTTCTTTTTCTTTGCAACATAAGTTTTTAATTCCTCAAAAGCACGCATTAGTACTTTTACTTGATAATGAATAAAATAGGTAACATCCATATCATCAATTTCAGTATACAAATAGGCTTTTTCATATTGTACTTTGGTTTTCATAATGACTCGTGAGATTGATAAATATTCCGTTAGCCAATAGCCGTTTTTTAATAAATACCAATAAAAAATAGCACGAGCAGTTCTTCCATTACCATCAACAAATGGATGAATATAACCAATCAAAAAATGTAGAATACTTGCTTTTACAATAGGGTGAATAAAATCTTCTTTGGGGTTATTATTAAAAAAATCGCAAAACGATTGCATTAAAGCGTCAAGCTCTTCAAAGTTTGGAGGCGTATGAACAATTTCTCCAGTTATTTCATTCATTACGTGGACTTCGTTAGTGTTTCTAAAAACACCAACGTTTTCAGCTTCTAAAGTGTTTTCGGTAACTAGACGATGCAATTCATATAGTTTTTCAACAGAAATATTCTCATCTTGATGTTCACTTATATATTGAATAGTTTTATAATTGTTCAATATCATTTGCTCAGATTTGTTTTTTGGCTTTTTGTTTTTTCTGAGCATTTCTTTAGCCTTAATGCGTGTTGTGGTTGCACCTTCTATCATTGATGAAAAAATAGATTCTTCCATTAAAGCATTGTTTAAGTAGCTTTGCTTGTCTATGTCTGAAAGTAATTTTTCTTTTTGTAAACCAGCCCCAAAGTTGAAATCTAGGTAGTGGAGTTTTTGTTGTAGATGTTCATTTACATTGTAATAATATGTTATCGAATAGTCAGACTTAATATTTCCAATTAAGAAACCTAATTTATTAATTGCTCTTCTTTTAAACTTAGTGATATACCAAAGAATTTCTTTTTCATTTACAGAGTGTATTTTTTCATTGAAGACTTTTATGAAGTCATCTTTCAAATATTTTATTTTATCCCAATACAAATATTCTTTTTCTATTCTATTTAAAGAATTGAAAATTTGATTTGTAACATTTAGTAGCGTAAACTGGGTTATAGTTTCTTGTAAATCTGAATCCACATTTAATTTCGGCGCTTTCTCAATCATAATTAACTAATATCTCCTAATTTTTATAAAATTTACAAATATCATCAAATATACAAAATATATAATTATTTCCTAATTTTTATAAAATTTACAAATAATAGTAAATTTTAAAGTCATAAATTTCAACAATAGCACTATAAAAAACTTCAAGTTTTAGCCTTCAAACTTATAGCTTTATTAATTATATTTGTACTTTAGAATAAATCTAAATTGAATAAAGTGAAATTAAGCAAACAA
>NZ_CAXIBN010000080.1:0-14658 GCF_964021735.1 uncultured Wocania sp.
TTACTATTTGGCCAGATGGCAGGCTTGGTATAATGCTCAAAAGGAAGGAGAGGAAATTAAAATAAAAAAATGGGAAGACAAATGGGTAAATAGCCCTTATGAGTCTTCAAAAAATGGGAATGGTGATATAGTGTCATTAATAAAAGGCCTCGATTTGATAATTAAAAAATAGAACCTTATTTTTAGTAACATCATATAAATTTTGACAAAATTAGTTTTAGTTTATATTTGGAGTAAAATTAACATATAAAATTCATGCTTGAAATTCAAAAGGACAAGGAGTTGTTAGCACTAGTTGTACTAAATAATGAACTAGCATTTAAAGTGTTACATGATAGGTATTCCGTAAAAATGTTTCTGTATGCTTTCAATATAATAAAGAATAAAGAGGTGTGTGAGGATATTGTTCAAAATATCTTTATTGATTTTTGGAACAAGAGGCAAAGCAAAAATATAAACAATATCAAATCGTATCTTTTCAAGTCAGTAAAGTATAAGATATTTAATTATTTTAGAGATCAAAAAATATCTAAGGAGGACATTACAAGGTTAAATTTAATTGATCTTTCTATAAATGCTTCGCAGAAAATGGAGTATCATGAACTGGAAACAACCATATATGCCTCTGTCAATAAACTACCAAAACGATGTAAAGAAATTTTCGAATTAAGTAGGTTTCATTACAAGTCCAACAAAGAAATTTCAGAGGAGTTGGAAATATCCATTCAAGCGGTTAAAAATCAAATTTCAAAAGCACTTTCCCTTATCAAGAAAGATCTTCAAAGTGATGGGGTAATTCTTTATTTTATTAGTGTTCCCTTAGTTTAGGTGATAATCGATTTTCCTTAAAATAACACTCTCTTAATCGAAAAGAATTGCTAGAGGCTCTGCCTAGAGAATAGTTCGTTTCAAGAAATTCTTTATTATTTTAAAGAAAATTTTAAAAAATAAGCACATTAACGTGTACCATCAGGTGTTTTTTGTTACTTAATAACGAGGAAGAATTCCCTAAACAATAATGTTTTCAAAATGAATAAAAAACAAGCTAAAAGACTTTTTACAAAGTATGTTAACAACAAGTGTTCTGAAAAAGAACTTGAATTGTTGGAGATCTTTCTGGAATCCTATCAAGACAAGAAAGGTAAATGGCCAGATTTTATTTTGGGGAGTGAGGACATGTTTAAAGCACAGTCTTGGTCTCAGATTCAGGATAAAATAAATAGTAAAAAGAAAAATAAGCCATTTAGACATTATTACAAGTACGCTGCAATTTTTGTGCTGTTATTTGGACTTACCTATTTTTATCAACAAGGTGCTTTTACAAAACAGGATGAAGGCATAATCATACTAGAGGAGAAAATAACGCTGCAGTTGGATAATGGCGTTTTAGAAGAGATACAAGAAAGTGACTCAATACAAATAAAAGATAAGGAAGGCAATGTAATAGGGGTTCAAAAAGGAAATCAATTAATCTATACCAAAGGTGTTGAAAAAGAAAGACTTGTTTACAGTACTTTAAATGTACCTTATGGTAAACATTTCCAGGTCAAGTTGTCGGACGGCACCCTTGTAGATTTAAATGCAGGATCTTCTTTAAGATACCCCATTAACTTTATTGAAGGACATGACCGTAAAGTGTTTGCATCTGGAGAATTGTATTTCAATGTGGCCAAGGATGAAGCACACCCATTCATAGTTAATGCTAATGATATTAATGTTGAAGTACTGGGAACCCAATTTAATATATCGTCTTATCCAGAAGACACCCATATTAATACCGTATTGGTAGAGGGTTCCGTTAGTATAAGTAGTGAACAAACAGCAGAGAGAACATTGTTAAAGCCTGGATTCTTGGCATCCTGGGATAAAAACACAAAACAGATGGTTGTGGATGAGGCCGATATTGAAATGCATACCGCATGGATTAGCGGCAAGATTATTTTTAGGCATATAAGCTTTGATAACGTTATAAGGAAACTTGAACGGCATTATAACGTAACTATTGTTAACAATAATGTTGATATAGGGGACAGGTACCTAGCGGCCAGTTTTGATGTGGAAACTATTGAAGAAGTATTTGCCGCTTTTAAGGAGTATTATGGGATAGATTATAGTATAACCAGTAATATAATAATTATAAATTAACCTAACAAACTATGCCTATGATATAAAAGCTAATTATTAAAACAATGAAATTTAACTGCATTTTTGCAGTGGTTATAAAAAAAATCGAAAGATGCGGCGAACATCTTCCGATTTAAAATAGTGATTAAAATAATTAACCACCTAAACATTACAAAAATATGAAAAAAGTACTTAGGATAAGGAAGTATGTTTCTTTTCCACTAAAATTTGACTTAAAAATGAAACTAACGGTTCTCTTTTTAATAGTTTCTTTATTTCAACTTCAAGCTAATGAGTCCTATGCCCAAAAAGCAAGGGTTTCTATGGATCTTAATGAAGTGAGTTTAGAAAAAGTCTTAGATGAGATAGAATCTTTAACAGAGTTTAAATTTTTATATGATTATGAACATGTTAATTACAAAAAAATAGTATCCATTAAAGCAGACAATGAACGTCTGTCCTCAATTTTAGATAGATTGTTTGAAAGCTCCAGTGTTAGCTATAAAGTTGTAAAAAAACAAATCATACTAAAACTTAAAAAAAACAAATCTGAAAAGGAAAAAATCCTTGATTACAAAGTTCCTTTAAAGCTAGACCAACAAAAAATTGAAATAAAAGGGACTATCAAGGACTTAAATGGACAACCATTACCAGGAGCCAATATTTTAGAGAAAGGAACAACAAATGGTGCTCAGGCCGATTTCGATGGAAATTTTTCGCTTCAAGTAGAAGACCCAAACACCACATTGGTGGTTTCTTATTTAGGGTTTCAAATCGTTGAGGTTCCATTAAATGGAAAGGTTCAGATAGCGGTGTCTTTAAAGGAGCAGGCTGCCGGTTTGGATGAAATAGTAATCGTAGGTTATGGACAGGTTAAGAAGAGTGATTTAACCGGAGCAGTAGGATCTATTAAAGCAGAAGAAATCGAGAAACAGCGTGCTCCTAGAATAGATCAGGCATTACAAGGTCGTGTTTCTGGTGTCCAAGTAGTCAGTTCAGGCGGTGCTCCAGGATCGGGTACAAGTATTAGAATTAGGGGCGGTAACTCCATAAACTCATCTAACGAGCCATTATTTGTAATCGATGGTTTTATTGGAGGCGGTGACTTAAATACTATTAATCCACAGGACATTGAGTCTATAGAAATATTAAAGGATGCTTCCGCAACAGCCATTTATGGATCTAGAGGAGCAAATGGGGTTGTTCTTATAACGACCAAGAGAGGAAAAGGAGAATCTAAAGCAGTAATTAGGTACAATGCGTATTATGGAGTTCAACAACCTGTTAAAAAGCTGGATCTTTTAAATGGCCCGGAATTTGTGGCCTTCCAAAATGAGTTCTTTGCATATAGTACGGGAAACACCAATCCTGAAGATGCCCCTTTCCCGCCTTCGGAGACTTTTGCCAATACCGATTGGCAGGATATTTTGTTCAATAGTGGTTCTGTTAATGAGCATAATTTGAGTATAGCTAAGGCATCAGAAGACAGTAACTATTTCTTTTCAATGAACTATTTTACCAATCAAGGAACGCAGTTGGGCACAAGCTTTGATCGTTATCAGTTCAGGTTAAATTTCGATCAGAAAATTGGTCAATCCTTTCGTATGGGAGCTTCTATTTCCGGTGTTAGGACATTAAGGGAAAATCCCAAAGCAGGTGGTTTAAGTTTGTATCCTACCGCACCTATTTACAATGATGATGGTACTTTTTTCCGCATTAACCAAACACATGGTTCGGCTTTTAACAATCCTATTGCGGCCAATGAAAATATCTTAAGCGAAACTACATTAAACAGGGCTTTTGGTAATATTTATGCACAATTACAGCCAGCCAAGGGACTTATATTAAAATCTACTTTTGGTTTTGATATTTCATCTACTAAATTAAATATATACCAATCGACGGAGTTGCCAACTAGGGCTTTCTTTGATAATGGAGGTTTTGCTAGAGTAGTTACTGGTTTTCCAATTACTATCCAAAATGAAAACACAATAGACTATAACATTTCTGTAGGGGACCATACTATGGGGCTTTTAGGAGGATTTACCTATCAGAACTTTAAGAGGGAAGATTTAGAAGGTAGGGCAGATGAGTTTTTTAATGACTCCAATCTTTACCACGATTTAGAAGCTGGAAACCCAGCTCTTAGAGAGGTGTTTTCTAGTGAATCGGAATGGACATTGCTTTCAGGTTTTTTCAGAGCGAACTATTCTTATAAAAGCAGATACCTTTTTACGGTAAGTGGTCGTTGGGATGGATCCTCTCGATTGGTTGAAGGAAAAAAATGGCAATTTTTCCCTTCAGCAGCCTTAGCTTGGAGGCTGTCTGAAGAACCTTTTATAAAGGATTTGGATGTGTTCAGTAATTTAAAATTAAGGATGTCGTATGGCCAAACAGGCAATCAGTCCATAAGCCCATATGCTACATTGGCAAGGCTGCAATCTGGTACCACACTAATTGGTGGGCAAGAAGTTAATACCGTAATTCAGGGGCTTGCTGCCAACGAAAATCTATCGTGGGAAACTACAAGTCAGTTTGATTTTGGACTGGAAAGCGGGCTTTTTAAAAACCGATTGAATATAGAGTTCGATTATTATAAGAAGACCACAGAAGATTTGTTGTTGAATGCAACTTTGGCTCGACAAACAGGTTTTGAAGATCAATTGACAAATATTGGATCTATAGAAAATAAAGGTTTTGATGTAACTATTACAGCTAGGGCAATCAAAACCGATAACTTTAAATGGGAAACATCTATAACCCTAGGAAAGAACAATAACAAGGTTCTTGCTTTAGCAGATAAGGACACTATTCAAAATGGAGTAGGTACGGCATTGATTATAGGAAAACCTGTGGGGACATTTTTTGGAGCAAAATATTTAGGCGTATATCAGGCAGATGACCCGGATTTAGGCTCTAACCTTCCAGGAAGCCCTAAGTGGGAAGATCTAAACGAAGACGGAAGCATATCTGCATTAGATGCACAGATAATAGGCGATCCTAACCCAGATTTTTATGGAGGATGGAACAATACATTTACCTATAAGAGGCTTACTCTAAACCTGTTTTTTGATTTTAGCGTAGGTAATGACATCTATGACCTGTCCGGAAGAAATTTCAATACAGGATTTAATACCAACGTATATGGACGCAATAGAAATAGATGGACCGAAAGCAATACAGGTTCCAATATACCTAGAGCGGGTAGTATGGAAGATTCTTATTTCTCTAGTTATCCAGGGTTTACAGGTAACAGTTATGATGTTTATGACGGATCTTTTTTAAGATTAAAAACACTTAATCTGGAATATAAAATCCCGGTTGAAAAGATAGGTGTATTTGATGAGCTATCGGTTTACACCAACATAAGCAACTTGTTTACACTTACAAGCTATGAGGGCTTTACTCCCGATGTAAACTCTGAAGATGCGAAGCAAAATGGAGGTAGGACACGCAGAGGTTTTGACCAAACTGTATATCCGCAGAGTAGGACGATATTATTCGGTATTAATGCTAAATTTTAAATCTAGAAACATGAAGTTTAAATATATATTTATAGCAGTATTCAGCATTGTTGTATTAACAGGATGCGAAAACGATCTTATAGAAAAACCAAAAAGGTTTACAAGTCCAAGCGAGTTTTTTAATACCCAAGCTGAGACCGAAGCGGCACTTTTTGGATCATATAACTTTCTCCATTTTGCATGGATAGGTGATTTTCACGTATTGCAATTGGGCGATTTGGGTACAGATGTTGGGCTTACCCGCTCTATTTCCTTCTATAATGTATATCAACATTGGAACATGGAAAACCTGACTTCTGATTATAGAGCTGCTTGGGGACAAAGGTATGAGGGAATAAGTAATGTGAATTTGGTCATTGCCCGAGTAGAGGCTAGCGATTTTCCAGAAGCCTTTAAAAATGAAATTTCTGCAGAAGCTCGATTTATCAGGGCACTTCTGTACTATCAATTAAATATCATGTACGGAGGCGTTCCTTTATGGACAGATGAGTTGACCGACCTAGAGGCTGTTGGGGAATTGCCAAGAGCTACCTCTGCAGAGGTTAGGGAACTGATTATTAGTGACCTAAAGTTTTCCGAGCAACACTTACCTTCCGCAAGAGAATCTAGCGAATGGGGACGGGTTACCAAATGGGCGGCCAAGGGGCTTTTAGCAAGAGTGTATTTGTTCGATAAACAATGGCAAAATGCAAAGGATAAGGCAGAAGATGTTATTACTAATTCACCTCATAGTCTTTTGCCTAATTATATGGATATTTTCGATTTTACCAATCGTTTTAATAGTGAATTGGTTCATGTTATCCATAAAGAAACCGATATTAGGGGGAGTTCGGTACATTCCTTCTCTTCGCCAAGAGGTAGGGATGAAGCTGGTAAATTTAGAAGTGATATAGCCGCTAATGGCGTAGTACGTCCCGATGGAAAAACGGTAAACACAACGGGAGAACTTTTTCAAGGATGGGGCATTTATCAATCCATTAAAGAAAATTACGATAGCTATCAAACCGGAGATGCCCGAAAAGATATTTGGTGGCACGAAGCAGAACGTGAAGATGGTACTTTTACAACGTTAGACGGTGGTACATCTGGAGCAGGGGGCTATTACAACCTTAAATGGATTGCCTTTGACGAAAACCCGAATAACGGAAGCCGTGACGTAACCATGCAACGTTTGGCGGAACTCTATTTAATATCGGCCGAAGCTGATAATGAAATCAACAACGGGCCTACTACCTTGGCATATTCTCGGGTAAACGAACTACGTAGAAGAGCTTATGGAGATATGTTGCACGATTTAGCTCCTGGTATGTCCAAAGAAGATTTCAAAACGGCTTTAATAGCAGAAAATAGATGGGAATTAGGTGGCGAAGGTTTAAGAAGATGGTACTTAATACACTGGGGTTACGATGTACTGGAAGCTGCCGTAAAATCTGTTTCTGGTTCCAATCCGCTTGGAGCAGCAAATATTAAACCGCATCACGTATTGTTTAAAATACCTGATGAGGAGATTATCGTGAATCCCAACATAGAACAAAACCCAGAATATTAGAATTAGTTGTGTTATTTTCAATTTGAGTTGGTTTTAATGCCTGCAACCGTTTAAGAACGGTTGCAGGTTACCTTTTATAGTATAGTACGATAAAGCATTAAACAATTGAACAAAACAATCAAATGTCATTTTCAGTAAAACGCCCTAAATGGTTTGCATTACTTTTTTTTGTCATACTTCTAAGTGGTTGTAAAAAAGAAGCGGGTAATAATGAAGTCAAAGAGCAGTTCAGTTTACTTTCTCCAGAACATACGGGGGTACACTTTACGAATAACGTTACCGAAGATGAAAATAATTTTATAGACCTTTTTAATTATGCCTACAATGGCGGTGGTGTAGCCGTTGGGGATATCAATAACGATGGATTGGCCGATATTTATTTTACGGGCAATCAAGTGAGCGATAAGCTCTATTTAAACCAAGGAGGATTGAAGTTTAAGGATATTAGCGAGATGGCGGGTATCCATAAAATTAAAGGTTGGAGGAATGGTGTGGCCATGGTAGATATCAATAACGATGGCCATTTGGATATTTACGTATGCCGTGGCGGTTGGAACGACCAAATGGAAGACAGAAAAAATCTGCTCTACATTAACGATGGGAACATGCACTTTACGGAACAAGCAGCCAAATATGGATTGGACGACAACGGGTATTCAACACAAGCCTCATTCTTCGATTTTGATAATGATAATGATTTGGATCTCTACATAACCAACAGACCGAATACCTTTTTTATACCAATCTCGCATTATTTAGAACAAAAAGAAGCATCTAAGGACATGCACAGGGATAAACTCTACTTAAATGTCAATGGCAAATACATAGAGAAAGGTAAGGACATTGGGTTACTTCCTAATTATGGATATGGCCTTGGAGTGGTTACCGCCGATATAAATAACGATGGTTTTACGGATATTTATGTAACCAACGATTTTGCCGAGAATGATTACCTCTACATGAATAACGGTGACGGAACGGTAACGGAACGCATAAAATCATATACCCAGCATATCTCTTTTTATGCAATGGGTGTCGATATTGCCGATATTAATAATGATGGCTTTGAAGATATTATGGTTAGTGAAATGTTGCCATCGGACTACAAGCGTTCAAAAACCACCATGGCACCTATGAATCGAGCGGGATACCAATCATTATTGGACAATGGTTTTCATAGGCAATATATGCACAATACACTCCAGCTTAACAGAAATGGTGAAATATTCAGCGACATTGCTGAATATGCACAAGTAGACAAAACCGATTGGAGTTGGGCATGTCTTTTGGAAGATTTTGATAACGATGGGTATCGGGATCTTTTTGTGGCTAATGGAATTAAAAGGGACGTCTATGATAGGGATGTAAAGCCAAAAATAGAAGCCCTAATAAAAAAACATAAACATAAGTACAAGTCCTGGGAAGAACTCACCGATGCCATTGCCCCAGACATCATAAAATTATACCAGACCAATAAGCTTGTCAATGGTTACTTTAAAAACAAAGGAAACTTAAAATTTGTGGACACCGGTTTCGAATCAGGAATTAAAATACCAACGCTGTCTAATGGAGCAGCTACCTCCGATTTGGACAACGACGGGGACTTGGATTTGATTATTAACAATATAGATGAGCCGGTACATATTTACAAAAACAACACCAATAATAAGAAGAATTACATAAGGATTAAACTAGAAGGGCCCCAACAAAATCCAGATGGATTGGGGGCAAAAATAACACTGCACGCCCAAAATAAAATGTGGTATTTCCAAATGAAGACCACAAGAGGGTTTCTCTCATCTCTAGAACCAATCGCCCATTTTGGGATAGGTACTGTAGATGCTATAGATTGGCTAAAAGTGCAATGGCCGGACGGCAGGGAAACTTTTTTTAAAGATATTGCAGTCAATCAAAACCTGAGTGTTTCTTACACAGCTTCAAGGGAACGGAAAAATTCTGTTAAGGACAGTTTGAACCTTTTTCATGAGAAGACAACCATCAGTTTTAATGAGCCCTATAAACATATAGAGAACGAATTTGATGATTACAATACACAGGTTTTGCTGCCCCACCAAATGTCGAGAAAGGGACCATATATTGCAGTGGCCGATATCAATCAAGACCAATTGGAGGATTTTTTTATTGGAGGAGCAAAGGGGCAATTGGGCGTTTTTTACATTCAGGACAAACAGGGGAATTTCTCGAAACTTCAATCTAAAGTATTGGAGCAGGACAAAAATTTTGAGGACATGGAATCCATCTTTTTTGATGCGGACAATGACGGGGATATGGATCTTTACGTAGTGAGCGGTGGATACGAATTTGAAATGCGCAAAGGATTGTATCAAGATCGTCTCTATATAAACAATGGCAAAGGACAGTTTACCAAGTCTCATCTGCCCAACATGGATTTTTCAGGGAGCTGTGTAACAGCATTAGATTACGATAATGATGGCGATCTGGATCTTTTTGTAGGAGGTCATGCCATTCCAGGAGCCTATCCCTATGCAGAGGCCAGCGTACTGCTTAAAAACGATAACGGCAATTTTAAGGATCTTACCTTTCCAGAGGGCATTCCATTTAAAAATTTGGGTATGGTCAATACGGCCATTGCTACCGATTTGGAAAACGATGGAGTACTTGAATTGGTTGTTGCTGGAGAATGGATGCCTATTCAGGTCTTTAGGTATGAAACAGACCACTTTACAGAAGTTACTAAAGACTATGGGTTATTGCAAACCAATGGCTGGTGGAATACATTGGTTGGGGTCGATCTCGATAACGATGGCGATAAGGACATTATTGCTGGAAACCTGGGCGAGAATTACAAATACAAGGCCACAAAAGAAAAACCGTTTCATGTATTTGCCGGTGATTACGATAAGAACAACAACATAGATGTGTTTTTGGCAAAAGAGCTGAAAGGTAGGCAAGTTCCCATTCGCGGAAAAGACTGCGCAACGGAACAGCTGCCCAATGTATCACAGCGTTTTAAGACCTATGCTGAATTTGCAGATGCAGACATACACCAAATATTGAGCACTCCTTTTAATGTGCCAAGGATCCATTTGAAAGTTTATACGTTCAGTAGTTTGATTTTATGGAATAGAGGAGGTGCTTTTGTTCAGCAAAAACTGCCTGTAGAAGCACAATTATCCACATTAAACGGCATAATACCTGTAGATGTTGATGGAGATGGCCTGTTGGATTTGCTTGGTGCCGGGAATAATTATGATGTTGAAATAGAGACGACCCGAGCCGATGCATCCGTAGGTTTTTTGCTAAAGCAACATAAAAAAAACGATTCCATATCTTTTGAATCCTTTAAAAAAAGCGGTATTATGCTGCCCTATAATGTAAAACAGATCAAGCCAATTAAGTTAGGAGTCAATGCGCCATTTGGATTTTTGGTGGGGAGCAATAACGATACATTAAGGCTTTTTTCAACACAAAAAATAAAACAGTAATAAATAAATATAGATGAATTTTTTATTTGATAAAATAACATTCTGTGTCTTGGTAATGAGCCTGTTGCTTTTAAAATCATGCAAGGAAACAGAGAAAAAGAACGTATCGGACCAGATTAGTAAAAAGCCAAACATCATTTACATTTTAGCGGACGATTTGGGTTATGGCGATTTGGGATTTTTAGGGCAGAAAAAATTTAAAACCCCTAATATAGATAAGTTGGCATCAATGGGAATGTTTTTTACCCAACACTATTCCGGTTCTACGGTCTGCGCACCATCCCGATCGGCCCTGTTAACAGGACAGCATACGGGACATACCGCAGTTAGGGGAAACAGGGAAATTTTACCAGAAGGTCAACATCCTTTGCCTGACTCAGTGGCAACTGTCACCGAACTCCTTAAAGACGCTGGGTATCGAACAGGAGTGTTTGGTAAGTGGGGATTGGGCTTTCCAGCATCCGAAGGCGATCCCAACCATCAAGGTGTCGACGAGTTTTTTGGCTATAACTGCCAACGATTGGCACACCATTACTATCCCTACCATTTATGGCACAATCAGGAAAAAGTAGTTTTGGAAGGCAATGAAGGACAGGGAAAGGCGATATATGCACCAGATTTAATCCATGAAGAAGCCATTAAGTTCATGGAAAAAAATAAGGACACTACATTTTTTATGCTATATGCCTCACCACTTCCCCATGCCGAACTTTTGGTGCCTGATGAAGAAATGGAACCCTTTAGAGGGGCGTTTCTACCGGAGAAAATATACAGGGGAGTTGATGACGGTGAAAAATTTAGAACGGGGCCTTATGGTTCACAGGACAATTCGCATGCAACATTCGCAGCTATGGTTGCCATACTGGATAAACAAGTTGGGGAACTTATAAAAAAGCTGGAACATTTGGGTATTATGGACAATACATTGGTAATATTCACTTCCGATAACGGCGCCCATAAAGAAGGAGGTGCAGACCCTGATTATTTTGATAGTAACGGGCCATTTAGAGGTTATAAGCGCGATTTATACGAAGGGGGCATACGTACCCCTATGATTGCCGCTTGGCCAGGTACAATTAAGCCGGGAACTACCACAGACCATATTTCGGCATTTTGGGATGTGTTGCCCACCATTTCCGAATTGACCGAAACACAGGTCAATACCCATGTCGATGGTATTTCTTTTCTCCCAACATTGCTTCAGCAGGAAGGTCAGAAAAAACATGAATACCTTTATTGGGAGTTTCATGAGATGGGCGGAAGGATAGCCGTTAGAAAAGGCAAATGGAAAGCCGTAAAATACAATGTGTTTAAAACACCTACTGGCACATTGGAGCTTTATGACTTATCTGTGGATGAAGCAGAAACAAACAATCTGACATCCCAGTATCCGGAAAAAGTAAAAGAGATGGAACAAATTATGGAATCAGCACATACAGAATCATCGGTATTTCCATTTGTTTCCCGTTTGTAACCGTTAAATGACCAATCAAGAAAACTGTATTATGATAAGATCATCGAAGCTGTTGTTAGTGTTTATAAGCGTTATAGCCTTTTGGAGCTGTGAGGAACACGGAACATCCAAAACGTTAAAAACATCATACGATTTGCTGGCAAGACTTCTTCCAGACCACCATCAGCAATTCATTCTTGAAGAATTAAAAGATACCGTAAATTATACCTTCGAAATAGAACAAGGGGCTAACAATAAGATTGTTGTTAGAGGTAAAGATGGAGTTTCCATAGCATCGGGAATAAATTATTACTTAAAGCACATAGCTAAGAGCCATGTCTCCTGGAGTGGAAAACAGATAAACCTTGGAGAAACATTGCCTAAAGTAACACACAAAATCCGAAAGGAAAGCATCTATAAATACCATTATGGATTGGGTTACTGTGCATTTAACTATACCATGCCATGGTGGAATTGGGAGCGCTGGGAAAAAGAAATAGATTTCATGGCACTCAATGGAGTGAATATGCCACTTTCCATAATAGGAATAGAAGAAGTATGGCTTAATTTTTTACAGCGCTTTGGTTATTCCAGTCAAGAAGCTAAGTCCTATATTTCGGGACCTGCATACACCTCATGGTGGTTAATGGGGAATCTGGAAGGCCAAGGGGGGCCAGTTACTGATGCATGGATTGCCGAAAGGACACAACTGCAAAAACGCATACTTGAAAGAATGAAAGCGTTGGGCATGACACCCGTATTACCGGGGTTTGTGGGCTTGGTGCCAAGTAATCTAACGGATAAGCTGCCTGAAGCCCAAATATTGGATCAAGGTAAATGGATTACCTATCAAAGACCTGGCGTGCTTCACCCCAACGATCCCTTATTTGACGAAATGGCCAAAGCTTGGTATGAAGAAACAGATAAACTTTATGGAAAGATTAATGCCTTTGCGGGCGACCTTTTTCATGAAGGAGGAAAAACAAACGGACTGGATATAACAAGTATAGCTGCAAAAGTGCAACAAAAAATGCTGGAGTATAATCCAGAGGCGCAATGGACATTACAAGGTTGGGGAGGTAATCCACAAAAGAAGCTTTTGGATGGGTTGAATGAAGACCAAACTATAGTGGTGGAATTATGCAGTGAGTATTTTAAAAATTGGGAGAAGACCAATGGATTTCATGGTAAGGACTGGATTTTCAGTACCATCATCCAATATGGCGGAAATATTGGGTTGCATGGCAGAATACCTGCCATTGCAGATAACCTTAAACAAGCATTAAGAAGCGGGAACCCGCCAATAGGTTTAGGAACCTCTTGGGAGAGTATTGAAGTTAACGATGTGGTCAATGATTTTATAAGCGACATGCGTTGGGAAAAGGAGGTTGTTGATTTGGATAAATGGATATCGAATTATGCCATAAGACGCTATGGGACTGATTCTTCCAACAGCCAAGAAGCGTGGAACATTTTCCTTAATACGGCATACGGCGTGTACGATGGGCACAGAAGACCTACAGAATCCATATTCTGCGCACGGCCTTCGCTTCATGTTAAAAAGGTTTCGGCCTTTACGGCATCCATCGATGTACATTACGATCAAAGGAAATTTAAAGATGCCATACTACTTTTGCTGAAGGACTCCGATAAGCTTCAAGATGAGGAAACCTATAAGTACGATGTGGTGGATTTTACAAGGCAGTTTATGGCTAACGTAGCCCAGATTCCCTATAATGAAATGGTAGAAGCGTACCATCAAAATGATTTGGAAACCTTTAACATGAAATCTGCGGAATTTTTAGAAATGTTACAAGACCAAGACGAACTTTTGCGCTCAGAAACTTTGTTTTTATTGGGGAGGTGGATCAATGACGCTAGAGCGTTGGCAACCAATAACGAACAAAAAATACAAAATGAAAAAAATGCCAGAATGCTTATTACAACCTGGACCGAAGAAGAATCCATTTTAAGGGATTATGCATGGCGTGAGTGGAGCGGATTGTTGGCTACCTATTACAAACCGAGATGGGAGTTGTTTATAAACGAACTGCGGGCAAGAATAAAGGGAGAGAAACCAAAAAGAGTGGATTTTTATACTTTCGAAAGCCAATGGGTAATGCAGACATGGGAAGAACAATCTTATGCAACAGAGCCTACAGGCAATCAAATTGAATTTGCTAAATATTTATTAGAGAAATGGGGTAAGGTTATCGATGATTCGGAAAGATATGTTTGGAAATTAGAAAGTAGTTTGGATAAAACGGAAAGTCCTGAAGATGCCCGCTAGTTTATTTTTTTACAACAATTAATCCAATCTCAGAGAAAACTATGTTGAGAATGTTGGAAGGGTGAAAATGATTAACTGAATAATGAATAAGCAAAAAATTAATATAGATTTCTTGAATATTATTTCGCATTAGTTAACTTAGTAGAATATAATACTACCGCGATTGGAGAAAAAGAACAACAGACTTATATCTCTTGATGCCCTAAGGGGCTTTACCATGTTTTGGATAATAGGGGGTGATGCCTTGGTAC
>NZ_CAXIBN010000081.1:0-14640 GCF_964021735.1 uncultured Wocania sp.
TTATAAGCAAAAAACGTATCTTCGCTACGATGTATTTCGATGTAGTGTTTGAATGTGTTTTATAATTTATAAATCTTTTATTTAAATGAATAATTTCAAGTTAATAATAGTATTAATTGGGTTTTTAATTGTGTCGTGCAATGAAAAAAAAGACCAGTTGTTTATTAGCGCGACTTCTCAAAAAACAGGACTTAACTTTAAAAACACCATTACTGAAACCAACGATTTAAACATTCTTGATTACATCTATTTTTACAACGGTGGCGGTGTTGCTATTGGCGATATAAATAACGATAGTTTACCAGATATTTTCTTTTCTGGAAATCAAGTAAAGAATAAACTGTACCTAAATAAAGGGAATTTACAATTTGAAGATATTACAGACAAAGCCAAAGTTGGTGGAAACAGCACTTGGAATACAGGTGCTATTATGGGCGATGTTAATGGCGATGGACTTTTAGATATTTACGTTTGTGCTGTTGTTGGCTTAAATGGTTTTAACGGACATAACGAACTATACATAAATAACGGCGACAAAACATTTACCGAAAGTGCTAAACAATATATTTTAGATTATGATTCTTACAGTTCTTCGGCAGCGTTTTTAGATTACGATTTAGATGGCGACTTGGATCTTTACCTTTTAAACCACGCAGTGCATACGGATGACTCTTATAAAGGTGTTCATTTACGCCAAAAAAGAAATTTTAAAACAGGCGATAAATTGCTGAGAAATGATGGTGGAACGTTTACCAACGTAAGCGAAATAGCTGGTATTATTGGCAGTATTAGCGGTTACGGATTAGGGGTTACTATTGCAGATTTTAATCAAGATGCATATCCAGATATTTATGTAGGAAATGATTTTTATGAAGATGATTATTATTATATAAATAATGGTGACGGTACATTTACTGAAAAATTAAGAGACTATTTTGGGCATGCGAGTAGATTTTCTATGGGAAATGATGCCGCAGATATAAACCATGATGGTTGGCCAGATATTATGACTTTAGATATGCTTCCTGAAGATGAAGTGGTTTTAAAATCTTCGCAAGGCGATGATAACGTGCAAACCCAAAGCGTAAGGAAACTTATGTTTGGTTATCACTATCAATTCACCAGAAATATGTTGCATATTAATCAGCAAAACTCAAACTATTTAGAAACTGGACTATTGAGTGGAGTTGCGGCTACCGACTGGAGTTGGAGTTGCCTTTTTGCAGATTATAATCAAGATGGTGAACAAGATATTTTTATAACCAATGGCATTTTAAAAAGACCAAATGATTTAGATTTTACAAACTTTTTTTCAAATGCTAAAATTCAAAATAATATAAATGATTCTAAATTGATGAATCAAGAATCACTTGATGCGATGCCTTCTGGTAAAGTTAGCAATTACATGTTTAAAGGCAGCAAAAATTTGATGTTTGAAGATGTCTCTGAACAATGGATTCCTAACGAAAAACTCGTTTCTGGAGCAACAGCTTTAGGCGATTTAGATAATGATGGCGATTTAGATATTGTAGTTAGTAATCTTAATGAAAAAGTTTCGCTTTACGTTAATCAAACCAATAATAAACCAACAAATAAAACCAGTTACCTTAAACTGAAATTTAATTATGAAAAGCCAAACCCTTTCGGAATTGGCACCAAAGTTTTTGCGTATAATCAAGATAAGCTTCAATATAAAGAACTATACACCGCACGAGGGTTTCAATCGTCATCAGAACCTATCATTCATTTTGGTTTTGGAGATATTCGAACTATTGATTCTCTTAAAATAATATGGCCAAATAAAACCTACCAAACTATAAAAAACGTTGCCTTAAACAAAACGTTGACCATAAAACCTAGTGACACAAAACCATTTAACTATAATTCTCTACTAAAAAAATCAAAAAAACTCTTTAAAAAAATAGATAATAATTTAGGTGTTGATTTTACACATGTTGAAGACAAATATCTCGACTTTAACAGGCAAAAACTTATTCCGTATCGTGTTTCAGATCGTGGGCCAGCAGTTGTAATTGGAGATTTGAATAATGATGGAAAAGATGATATTTACTTTGGTGGTTCAAAACAAAAAGCATCAAAAGTGTTTTTTCAAACCGACACTACTTTTATCGAAAACAGAATAAGTAGTTTTGCAAACGATTCCATAAAAGAAGATGTCGAGGCTATTATTGCAGACTTTAATAACGATGGTAAAAATGATGTAATTGTTGGTTCTGGTGGTGCAGATTATTCTAATAAAGCCAAACCACTACTCGATAGTTATTTTATTCAAACTAATAAAGATTTTAAAAGCGAAAAGTTTCCAGAGTTTTACGAAAATGCTTCGGTAATTGTTGCAAATGATTTTGATAACGATAATGATTTAGATATTTTTATAGGTAGTAACTCCGTGTCAAATGATTTTGGAAATATTCCCAACTCGTATATTTTAAAAAATGATAATGGAAATTTTTCGATATTAGAAAATGAAGCATTGCAAAATGCTGGCATGGTTACAGATGCTATTTGGGACGATTTTAATAAAGACGGACAAGTTGATTTAATTGTTGTTGGTGAATGGATGGCTCCAAAATTCTTCAAAAATAACAATAGTGTTTTTACTGAAGAAAACCTTCTTGATTCAAAATTAAAAGGACTTTGGAGAAACATTGAGCCTTTTGATATTGATAACGATGGTGATACAGATTATCTTTTAGGAAATTGGGGAACGAATTCGAAATTTAGAGCGTCATCAGAACATCCAATGCGCATGTATCATTCCGATTTTGATGGAAACGGACGTACAGAAACCATAGTTTGCTCCTACAAAAATGGAGCATATTATCCATTACTTGGGTTAGATGAACTTGCAGGTCAAATGGTGAATTTGCATAAAATTTTTACAGCATATAAAGATTTTGCAGGAAAGCCAATTGAAGCTATTTTAAGTAAAAAACTACTTGAAAAAGCAACAGTTTTAGAAGTTGATGAGCTTCGTTCTGGGTATCTTAAAAATGAGAACAATCGTTTTACATTCGTGCCTTTTAAAAACGAATTGCAAGTATCTCCTATTACCTCTTTTTTAAGTTTTGATTTTGATTCTGATGGTAAAGATGAAGTATTGGCTGCAGGAAATTATTTTGGCGTTACACCCTTTCATGGTAAGTTCGACTCTTTTCCTGGAGCGCTCATAAAAAATGAAAATGATATTATTTTAGGTAATAAAATTGGACTCGATTTTAGCGATAAAGCCATTAAGAAGTTAAGCATTATTCATTTGAATAAAAAACCATATTTATTAACAACAATAAACAACGACAAAGTTCAGATTTACAAACTTATAAAGTAATTTTTTTTATATGAAATTAAAAAAAATATCATTCTTACTGATTTCAATAGGGCTAATTGTGGTGTCTTGTCAAGAAAATTCAAAACCAATTGTTATAACACCTAACGATTTTCATGCATCGGTTGATAAGGTTATAGAAATTATGGTACACGATATTTTTTCACCACCAGTGGCAAGCCGAATTTTTGCCTACCCTAATATTGCAGCTTATGAAATAGTCGCTCAAAATGACACCTCTTATAATTCATTAAAAGGACAAATAAATCATTTAAAAAGTATTCCTAAATCAGATAAAGCAAAAAACATCAATTATCAATTAGCAGCTTTAATCGCTCATATAGATGTAAGCAAACGGTTAATTTTTTCTGAAAAACTTATTAAAACCTTTCGAGATAGCTTATACCAAGTTTGGGAATCTAAAAACAAATTGGAATTTGAAGCTTCAAAAGATTACGGGCTTCAGGTCGCTAATTTTATAGGAGATTGGATGAATGGAGATAATTACAGTCAAACACGAACCATGTCAAAATTCGATATTGATCCAGAAAATGAAGAACGATGGCAACCTACACCGCCTTCGTATATGGATGGTTTAGAACCACATTGGAGTAAAATACGCCCATTTATTATAGATTCTTCGGCTCAATTTAAGCCTGTTCCTCCACCTATATTTTCAATGGAAAAAGATTCAGATTTTTACAAAGAGCTTAAAGAAGTTTATGATATTAGCAACCAAATAACTGAAGATGGCGATGAATCTGAAGAAGTATCAATAGCTCGTTTTTGGGATTGCAATCCGTATGTTTCGGTTACACGTGGGCATTTAATGTTTGCTGTAAAAAAAATAACACCAGGTGCACATTGGATTGGTATTACCAAAATTGCATGCAAAACTGAAAATGCTGATTTCAATCGAACTATTTTTGCCTATACCAAAACGTCTATTGCCATTGCTGATGCGTTTATTAGCTGTTGGGACGAAAAATACCGAAGCAATCTAGTAAGACCAGAAACACTTATAAACAAGTATTTAGATGACGATTGGAAACCCATATTGCAAACACCTCCATTTCCTGAATACACAAGCGGACATTCAGTAGTCTCTGGTGCTGCATCAACTGTATTAACTAATATTTTTGGAGATAACTTTAATTTTTTAGATGATACTGAAACAATATATGGCTTACCAATACGACCATTCTCTTCATTTAATGCCGCCGCTCAAGAAGCAGCAATAAGTAGAATGTATGGCGGTATTCATTATCGAGCGGCAGTCGAAATAGGCATAGGTCAAGGTATAAAAGTTGGCGATTTAGTGAACGAACGTCTGCAAATGAAAAACTAGAGTCATTTCGTTTTGTTGCCTATATAATTATTTCGAAAACTTATGTTTCTGAATAAGAATTCACAAGAATTTAACATCTAAAAATTGTATCTTCGCAACTTTGCATTTCTATGAGCAATTTCGAAGAATTTATTGAAGTAAAAGGCGCACGAGTACACAATCTTAAAAACATAGATGTGTCTATCCCTCGTGAAAAACTGGTAGTCATTACGGGTTTATCTGGTAGCGGAAAATCTTCTTTAGCTTTCGATACCATTTATGCTGAAGGGCAACGTCGATACATTGAAACTTTTTCGGCTTATGCAAGACAATTTTTAGGCGGATTAGAGCGACCAGATGTCGATAAAATTGACGGACTCTCACCAGTAATAGCCATAGAACAAAAAACAACCAGCAAGTCACCACGCTCTACCGTTGGTACAATTACCGAGATTTACGATTTTATGCGCTTACTTTTTGCTCGTGCCAGTGATGCCTATAGCTACAACACTGGCGACAAAATGATAAGCTATAGCGACGAGCAAATAAAAGAACTCATAATAAGTGATTTTAATGGAAAGCGTATTAATATATTAGCTCCCGTTGTGCGTTCTCGAAAAGGGCATTACCGTGAATTGTTCGAGCAAATTGGCAAACAAGGTTTTGTAAAAGTAAGAACCGATGGGGAAATTCGAGATATTGTGAAAGGCATGAAACTCGATAGATACAAAACCCACGACATCGAAATTGTTATTGATAGACTAGTAATTGATGATACGGCAGATAACGATAAACGTCTCACAGAAACCATAAATACAGCCATGTATCATGGTGACGATGTCTTGTTGGTAATTGACCAAGACACTCAAGAAACACGATATTTTAGTCGGAATTTAATGTGTCCTACTTCTGGAATTTCATACCCGAATCCAGAACCCAATAATTTTTCATTCAATTCGCCAAAAGGTGCCTGTTCAAACTGTAACGGTATTGGCGAGTTGTATCAAGTCAATGAAAATAAAATTATTCCAGATGAGTCGCTTTCTATAAAAGCAGGCGCATTAGCACCTCATGGTCCAGAAAAAAAATCTTGGATTTTTAAACAATTCGAAAACATTGCCCAACGTTTCGATTTTAAATTAACCGATGCTTATAAAGATATCCCTGAGGAAGCTAAACAAATGATTTTGTATGGTGGTAACGAAAAATTTTCAGTCGAAAGTAAAACTTTGGGCGTTACCCGAGATTATAAAATAGATTTTGAAGGTGTTGCCAATTTTATTGAAAATCAATACAAAACAGCTGAATCTCGGTCACTAAAACGTTGGGCAAAAGATTATATGGACAAAATTAAGTGTCCAATATGCGAAGGTTCTCGATTAAAAAA
This sequence comes from uncultured Wocania sp., assembly GCF_964021735.1. Taxonomy (NCBI): domain Bacteria; kingdom Pseudomonadati; phylum Bacteroidota; class Flavobacteriia; order Flavobacteriales; family Flavobacteriaceae; genus Wocania; species uncultured Wocania sp. Next base: position 6,061 of record NZ_CAXIBN010000081.1, read on the forward strand.
AGAGTCGCTTTATTTCAAAATAAATAATAAAAATATAGCTGAACTTGCTAATACTGATATTGTTGAATTAGCAGATTGGTTTAACAATTTACACAATCACTTATCAGAAAAGCAATTGAAAATAGGTGAAGAAGTAGTTAAAGAAATTAAATCCAGACTTCAATTTTTATTGGATGTTGGATTAAATTATTTATCACTCAATCGAAGCTCTAAATCCTTATCTGGTGGAGAAGCTCAACGCATTCGTTTGGCAACACAAATAGGCTCACAGCTAGTTGGCGTACTTTATATTTTAGACGAACCTAGTATTGGTTTACATCAACGTGATAACGAAAAGCTAATAAACTCTCTCATATCTTTACGAGATATTGGGAATTCTGTTATTGTAGTTGAACACGATAAAGATATGATAGAACGTGCCGATTATGTAATTGATATTGGTCCAAAAGCAGGAAAATATGGAGGCGAAATAATTAGTATAGGAAATCCTAACGAATTAAAAACACACGATACACTTACAGCCGATTACTTAAACGGCAATAAAGAAATTGAAATCCCCAAAAAACGCCGTAAAGGAAATGGCAAGTTTTTAGAGCTTAAAGGCTGCACAGGAAATAACTTAAAAAATGTTTCGGTAAAAATTCCTTTAGGCAAAATGATTGGTGTTACTGGTGTTTCTGGTAGCGGAAAATCCACATTAATCAACGAAACGCTCTACCCTATTTTAAACGCCTATTATTTTAATGGCGTTAAAAAACCTATGCCTTATAAAAGCATTAAAGGTTTAGAGCATATTGATAAAGTTATCGACATAAACCAATCACCCATTGGACGGACACCACGAAGTAACCCGGTTACCTATACAGGAACTTTTAGTGAAATAAGAGCCTTGTATGCTAAAATTCCAGAAGCAATGATTCGTGGCTACAAAGCTGGTCGTTTTAGCTTTAATGTTGCTGGCGGACGTTGCGAAACTTGTAAAGGTGGTGGATTACGAGTAATAGAAATGAACTTTCTTCCAGATGTTTATGTTGAATGTGAAACATGTCAAGGTAAGCGCTTTAATCGCGAAACCCTAGAAATTCGTTATAAAGGAAAGTCAATTAGTGATGTATTGAATATGACGATTAATGAAGCTGTTGAGTTTTTTGAACATATCCCTAAAATATTCAACAAACTAAAAACCATAAAAGATGTTGGCTTGGGCTATATTACATTAGGACAACAAAGTACAACACTCTCAGGTGGAGAAGCTCAGCGTATAAAATTAGCAACCGAATTAAGTAAACGTGATACAGGAAATACCTTTTATATTCTAGATGAACCTACTACTGGACTTCATTTTGAAGACATTAGAGTTTTAATGATTGTACTCAACAAACTTGCAAACAAAGGTAATACTGTATTAATTATTGAACATAATTTAGACGTTATTAAAACTGTCGATCATATTATAGACATAGGTTACGAAGGTGGAAAAGGTGGTGGACAAATAATTGTTGAAGGCTCTCCTGAAGATATTATAAAACATAAAAAAAGCTATACTGCTAAATTTCTTAAAAAAGAATTAACTTAGCAAGTTTGTAAAAAGATAAATGAGATTTAAAACTTTTGAAATATAAATGAGATACTTTCAAATCAAAACAAAAAAATAGCATTAAGATATGAGAAGTGAAAAACACCATAAAGGCTGGAATGAGATTAAAACAAACGATTCATGGGCTATTTTTAAAATTATGGGGGAGTTTGTTAATGGCTATGAAAAACTTAGCAAAATTGGCCCATGTGTATCTATATTTGGTTCAGCAAGAACGAAACCAGACAATAAGTATTACAAGCTAGCAGAAAGTATTGCTAAAAGTATTGTAGAATCAGGTTACGGTGTTATTACTGGTGGTGGACCAGGTATTATGGAAGCTGGTAATAAAGGAGCACATTTAGGTGGAGGAACCTCAGTTGGGTTAAATATTGACTTACCCTTCGAACAACACGACAATCCATACATAGATCCGGATAAAAGCCTAGATTTTGATTATTTCTTTGTTCGTAAAGTTATGTTTGTTAAATACTCTCAAGGTTTTGTAGTTATGCCTGGTGGTTTTGGAACTTTAGATGAATTATTTGAAGCTATAACGTTGATACAAACCCACAAAATTGAAAAATTCCCCATTATTTTAGTGGGTACAGATTTTTGGGAAGGGCTATTAGAATGGGTAAAAACAACTTTATTAAATAAATTCGAAAATATTTCTGCTAAAGATTTAGATTTAATTCACTTAGTAGATACAGAAGAAGAAATAATTGAAATATTGGATGCTTTTTATAAAGAATCAGATTTTAGTCCGAATTTTTAACAACCAAATCCTTTATACTCTAAAGACTTTACGACTAACTAAACACTATATTTTATTATATTGCAGCGCCTTACATTGTTATTAACCTTATTAATGTTATAAATAAATTGAAGTTACGTCTTTTTTTCTGCTTTACATTTTTACTTACAAGTATCATAAGTTTTAGTCAAAATAAAATTGACTTAAAAGCCGATTTTGATATTGAAAACAGAAAAATTACCATATCACAAACTATTCAATATCAAAACACATCGCAAGATGAGCTAGAATCTATTTACCTAAATGATTGGAATAATAGTTATTCAACTAAAAAAACACCACTTGCTATTCGATTTGCTGAAGAATACGACAACCAATTCCATCTCGCTAAAAATGAAGATAGAGGCTATTCAGTAATTACTTCAATAAAACAAAATAATGAGCCTTTAGTTTTTAATCAGTTAAAAAAACAAATAGACATTGTAAAAGTCGATTTAAAAACACCTTTAAAACCTGGTGAATCATATACCATACATTTAGAATATATTGTACAAATCCCTAAAGATAAATTTACAGATTATGGTATTTCTGAATCGGGAGATTTAAACTTAAGATATTGGTATATAACACCTGCAGTTTATAATGGTGAATGGCAATATTATAGCAATAAAAATTTAGACGATTTATTTATTCCAAAAGCGGATTTAAATTTTGAAATCACCTACCCACTAGGATATATTATTACTTCAGAATTAAATTCAAGTAAAATAAAGCAACTATCTAATAAACAATTAATTAAACTAAAAGGAAAAAATAGAGTTAACAATAAATTATTTTTAAGTAAAGCTTCAAATTTTGAAACTATACAGTCTGAGGAACTATCAATAATTTCAAATATAAATGATGACGGATTAGAACTTTTAGATCGGGTTCTAATAACAGAAAAAGTCACAAAATTTCTTTTTAAAAATCTAGGCAATTATCCACATGAAAAATTACTTTTAACCAATATTGATTATAATAAAGATCCTATTTATGGCTTAAATTTTCTTCCAAGTTTTATCAAGCTGTATCCAAATAATTTTCAATACGAATTAAAGCTCTTAAAAGTCGCACTTAATAATTATTTAGAAAACACACTTCTAATTAACCCAAGAAAAGAACAATGGCTAATTGATGGTTTACAAATTTATTATTTAATGAATTATGTAGAAGCCTATTACCCAGATATGAAATTTTTAGGCTCTTTAGCAGATTTTTGGGGTATCCGTTCATTTCATGCAGCAGACATGACTTTTAACGATAAATATACTTTTGCTTTTATGACGATGGCAAGAACCAACAGAGATCAGCCATTAACAATGTCAAAAGATTCCTTGTTAAAGTTTAATACCAGTATAGCTAACAAATATAAAGCAGGTGTTGGTCTTAAATATTTAGATGATTTTATTAATTCTAATATTTTGGAAACAACCATTAAATCGTTTTTAGAGGAAACAAAACTTAAACAAACATCTCCAAAAGCCTTTGAAAATTATTTAAAAACTAAAACATCAAAAAATGTTAATTGGTTTTTTAATGATTATCTAAATACGCGCGCTAAGATTGATTTTAAAATTAAAGATGTAAAAAAGACTAAGGATTCTATAACATTAACTATTAAAAATAAGAGAAATAATAGTATGCCTATTTCTTTATACACCTTAAATAATGATAGTATTGTTTCTAAATCTTGGATAGAAAATGTTACAAAAAGTAAAACCATTACCATTCCAAAAAACAATGCCAACAAGCTAGTTTTAAACTACAACCAAGTTATTCCTGAGCTTAATTTAAGAGATAATTGGAAATCGCTAAAAGGCTTTTTCTTCAACAATAAACCTTTTCAATTTAGGCTTTTTAAAGATATTGAAGACCCGAATTATAACCAAGTCTTCCTTATGCCAATAGCAGAGTTTAATAATATTTACGATGGATTTACTTTTGGTTTAAGAGCATACAACACAACATTACTTAGAAAACATTTTAATTATAAAATTGAACCACGATACGCTTTAAAATCAAAATCCTTAACGGGCTCAGCAGCTGTATCAGTTACACATTACTTACAAAATAGCAATCTATACTCCATAAATTATGGCATTAGAGGCAGTTACTCATCGTACGCAAACGATTTGTTTGTTAGAAAAATAATTCCTTCAGTTACCTTTTTATTTAGAAATGATGGTGATTTTCGTTCTAATAAAAGACAACGATTAAAGTTTAGATATTTAGATATTAACCGCGATGAAGATGTTAACAACATACTAAATACTACCGAACCCAATTACAATATATTTAATGTTAATTATTTAAACTCTAACGATAATTTAATAAATTTCAGTAAGTGGTCTACCGATTTACAGATTGCTAAAACATTTAGCAAAGCATCATTTAACTATGAATACAGACGCTTATTTGAAAGTAACCGACAGTTAAATTTACGATTTTACACTGGTGCTTTTTTAAGCAACAAAACAGATATTGCCTCTGATTATTTTAGTTTTGCATTAGATAGACCAACCGATTATTTATTTGATTATGGCTATTTAGGTCGATCTGAAGCTAGTGGAATATTTAGTCAGCAATATATTACTGCAGAAGGTGGCTTCAAATCTAAGCTAGAAACCCCGTTTGCTAATCAATGGATTAGCACATTAAATGCTAGTACAACACTCTGGAAATATATTTTAGTATATGGTGACGTTGGTTTTGTTAAAAACAAATTTAATAAAGCCAATTTTGTTTACGATTCTGGAATTAGAATTAATTTAGTTACCGACTATTTTGAAATTTATTTACCCATATATTCTAATCTTGGTTGGGAAATAGGTCAACCAAATTACGACCAAAAAATAAGATTCAAGTTCACCGTAGACCCACAATCTTTATTAGGACTATTCAGAAGGCGCTGGTATTAAAATGTTAATTTATTGATTTATTTTTATTAAATATAAGTTTTTAATAAATTATTAGTAATTCGCATTAAATATTATCTGAAATTTTAAGAATTATTCAATTTGATTCTACTTGTAATAATTGCAAAAACAACAAAATTTAACTACTTTTGCAAAAGTAAAAGCCTTATAAATGCAAACAATTCCTGATTTGAAAAACAACATTTCTTTCGACGATTTTAAAGCAGAAGTTTTAAACGATTATACCATTGCTGTAAAAAGTCGAGAATGTAGTTTATTAGGTCGACGAGAAGTATTAACGGGGAAAGCAAAGTTTGGTATTTTTGGAGACGGAAAAGAGGTGCCACAATTAGCTATGGCAAAGTCCTTTTTAAAAGGAGATTGGAGGTCTGGTTATTACCGAGACCAAACTTTTATGATGGCAATAGGTGAGTTAAGCATCGAGCAATTTTTTGCTGGACTTTATGCTAATACAGATTTGGAAATAGAACCTATGTCTGCTGGCCGCCAAATGGGAGGTCATTTTACAACACATAGTTTAGATGATAATGGAAATTGGAAAGATTTAACCAAACAATATAACTCCAGTGCAGACATATCTCCTACCGCTGGTCAAATGCCACGTTTATTAGGTTTAGCACAAGCTTCAAAAATTTTCAGACAAGTAAAAGGTATTAATACTAATAAATTCTCTAATAACGGAAATGAAGTAGCATGGGGAACTATTGGTAATGCAAGTACTAGCGAAGGGTTGTTTTTTGAAACGATTAATGCTGCTGGCGTTTTGCAAGTACCTATGGTTATTAGTGTATGGGATGATGAGTATGGCATTTCTGTACATGCAAAACACCAAACTACAAAGGAAAATATTTCAGAAATATTAAAAGGATTTCAACGCGATAACGACAACAAAGGCTATGAGATATTGCGTGTAAAAGGGTGGGATTACGCAAACCTCATAGAAACCTATCAAGAAGCTTCTGCTATTGCAAGAGAAGAGCATGTTCCTGTTTTAATTCATGTAACAGAATTAACACAACCTCAAGGGCATTCAACTTCAGGGTCTCACGAACGCTACAAATCTCCTGAGCGTTTAGAATGGGAAAGTAAACAAGATTGCAATTTAAAAATGCGAGAGTGGATTATTGAAAGCGGTATCGCAACCAACGAAACACTTACAGAAATTGAACGCAATTTAAAAAAGGAAGTAAGAGAAGCAAAAAAGAAAGCATGGTTAACTTTTTTAAGACCAATTAAAAAAGAACAACAAGAGCTAATTTCCATTTTAAATAATTTAGCTTCTACTAGCGTAAATGGTATTTTTATTAAAAAGATAGCAGAAAATTTATCTGCTATTGACGAACCTACTAGAAAAGATCTTTTATCTCAAGCAAGAAAATCGCTAAGGCTTACCCTAGGTGAAACCAATGACACTAAACAACAACTTGCAAATTGGATAAATAATATATTTGAAAAAGCACAGCCAAAATTTAGCTCACATTTATATTCTGAAACCGAAAAATCTACACGCCTTATAGATGAAGTAAAGCCAAGTTATGACGATGATGCTATTCAAGTAGATGGTCGCATAATTTTACGAGATAACTTTGATACCATTTTTAGCACCTACCCAGAAGCTCTTATTTTTGGAGAAGATACAGGTAACATTGGCGATGTAAATCAAGGTTTAGAAGGCTTACAAGAAAAGTATGGTGAACTTCGAGTTGCTGATACTGGAATTCGAGAAGCTACCATTGTTGGTCAAGGTATTGGTATGGCACTACGTGGTTTACGCCCTATTGCCGAAATTCAGTATTTAGATTATATTATGTATGCCTTACAAATTATTAGCGATGATTTGGCTACAACACATTACAGAACAAGAGGAAAGCAAAAAGCTCCTTTAATTTTAAGAACACGCGGACACAGACTAGAAGGCATATGGCATTCGGGTTCGCAAATGGGTGGCATACTTAATTTAGTTCGTGGTATTCATGTTTTAGTACCAAGAAACATGACTAAGGCTGCTGGTTTTTATAATACACTTTTGCAAGGAGATGATCCAGCATTAGTAGTTGAATGTCTTAACGGATATCGATTAAAAGAAAAAAAGCCTAACAATTTAAGCGACATAAAAACGCCTATTGGTGTAGTTGAAACCATAAAAACGGGTACAGATATTACATTAGTTTCTTATGGATCTACGCTTCGTATTGTTGAAGAAACTGCAAAAGAATTACTATCGGTTGGGATTGACGCTGAAGTAATTGATGTACAATCCCTATTGCCTTTCGATATAAATCACGATATCGTTAAAAGCATATCCAAAACCAATCGTGTTATAGTTGTAGATGAAGATGTTCCTGGTGGTGCTTCAGCCTATATTTTAAACGAAATACTAAATACTCAAAATGCATATCAGTATTTAGATGGCCAACCAAAAACTTTAACAGCAAAATCACACAGACCAGCTTATGGTAACGATGGTGATTATTTCTCAAAACCGTCAGCAGAAGATATTTTTGAAGCGGTTTATGATGTTATGCATGAAGCAAACCCTGAAGATTATCCAAAACTGAGATAAGTAAAAACATAATAGGTATTAAATTTCTTTTTCATAGCAGAAAGGTTTTTATTTATCTTAAATCTAAATTCACTTAAAAATTCAATAACTTGTCATTTTGAAAGAGCGATAAGAAACCTCATGAAATTAAATCTCATAATCATGAAAAATAAATGAAAGCCGTTTCAGTAACAGTTATAAAAAAAGAATTACAGCATCAATCTTCTGATGAACTAATGGAACTTTGTTTGCGGTTATCGCGTTTTAAAAAAGAAAACAAAGAGCTACTCACCTATTTATTGTTTGAATCTTCAGATGAAAACAACTATATAGAATCGGTTAAAAACTATATTGATGATGAGTTTGAACTTATAAACATAAAAAGTTATTTTTATATTAGAAAAAGTGTCCGAAAAATTTTAAAAAACATAAAAAAGTACGTTCGTTATTCGCAAAAAAAAGAAACAGAAGTCGAGCTACTACTCTACTTTTGTCAGAAACTAAAAGGTTTTTCACCTAGCATAAAATATAGCACACAATTACAAAATACATATAACCGGCAAGTTATTTTAACAAAAAAGATTATTACCACATTACATGAAGATTTGCAATACGATTATAATTTGATGCTTGAAGATTTATAACTTGTTAAAACTTTATATTTTAAAATGATAAAGCTCAAGTTGGTTTAAAAAAGACTTCGAGTAAAATTGTTTAAATATCCAAA
>NZ_CAXIBN010000082.1:0-14552 GCF_964021735.1 uncultured Wocania sp.
CATTTCAATGTCAATTCCCTGAATTGATTTGGGACTCGACTACTTGATAACTTATTTTTATATCTATAAACCTTACTTAACTGTTTTTTTTAAACAAACTCTCACACTCAAAAAATAAAACCAACCTTAGCGGATTAGCCCGTGTTAGGGATTGAAACGACATCCTTTTTTGTGCTTAACTATAAGTTTATTTTGTAACTATATATTAAAATATGTAAATAAACTTGATGAGATACTGAAACAAGTTCAGCACAAGAAAGATATAGTGTAAAGCCCGACCGCTTTTTGGAGCGGTAACACTCAAATTATTTATACTAGAGCAGCTAAATTTTTATACTCTGGTAATGTTGGGCGTGTTCGTAATCCTGCTTCTATTATGTTTATTACATGTTTGCGCTCGGTGCCGTGAAGTGGTAAACGGGGTTTGCGAACATTTTCGGTTCCTATGCCAGTGTACACTTCGGCGAGCTTTATATTTTGTACTAATTTAGGGTTTATATCCAACTCTAGCAATGGTAAAAACCAACGGTAAATCTCGATAGCTTCTTTAATTCTGCCTGCTTTTTGAAGCTCATAAATGGCAACGGTTTCGGCTGGAAATGCACATACTAAACCGGCTACCCAACCGTCTGCACCCATTAGTAAACTTTCTAGGGCTACGGTATCAACACCCGTCATTATTTTTAATCTATCGCCAAAACGATTTTTTATTCTGGTTACGTTTGATATGTCTCTGGTTGATTCTTTTACGGCTTCAATATTATCACATTTTAGGAGTTCGTCGAACATATCTAAAGTTACTTCAATTTTATAATCTACGGGATTATTGTAAATCATTATTGGAAGCGATGTGTTATTTGCCACGGCTTTAAAATATTCGACGGTTTCTCTATCGCCAGATTTATAGCGCATTGGCGGTAACATCATGAGTCCTTTTGCACCATCTTTTTCAGCTTTTTGTGCTGCTGCGATGGCTCCTTTTGTAGATTGTTCGGCAACATTCATTAAAACAGGAACTTGTCCTTTAACAATATCTACCGTAGTTTTTGTTAGCGTGCTTTTTTCCTCATCTAGTAAAGTACTTGCTTCTCCTAATGTTCCGCCAAGTACAATGCCATGAACGCCAGCATCTAATTGTGCTTTAATGTTGGTTTCAAACATTTTTAAATCCAAAGTATCACTATCAGTAAACTTTGTTGTAACTGCTGGCATAACGCCTTCCCATTTAAAACTCATTGTTTTGATGATTTAATTTTAAACAAAATTATAATTTATTTGACTGGTTTAATAATGCCTATTTATCCAAAATAGATATTATATTATCCTATTATTGATTTAAAATTATTAATTAGAATATTATTTATGTAATTTTGAATATCATAAAGTTTGATGAGATACTGAAATAAATTATGCTCCAATGAAAGTTCTCCCTTTTAAAATACCAAAACCAGAAGATGATGCCTTTATTTTTCAGGTAGATTATGTGGATGCGTTTTATGATAAATTACACCAACATGAAGAAATACAAATCAGTTTTATTGTTGAAGGTGAAGGCACTTTAATTGTTGGAGACACCATAAATTACTACACTAAAAATGATATTTTAGTGATTGGGAGCAATATTCCGCACGTGTTTAAAAGCGATTTGAATGATTTAGGCACATCGCACATGTTGTCTTTATTTTTTACCAAACAGTCTTTTGGAACTCATTTTTTTGAATTGGAAACTTTAAAAGAATTAGCTCCTTTTTTTAAGCGCGCTGAACATGGTTTTAAAATAGCATCGAAAAAAAATCAGTTTAAAGATTTGTTTTTTGAAATTGAAAAGGCAACCAAACTGAATAGATTTATCGCACTTCTTCAGCTTTTAAAAATAGCTTCAAAATGCAACTATAAAAGCTTGTCTTCTTTTATTTACGATAAAAAATATTCTGATAATGAAGGGAACAGAATGCGAAATGTTTTTGAATATACTATGAATCATTTTGAAAGCGACATCACATTAAGCGCCATTGCCGAAGTTGCAAACATGACTAAAAATGCATTCTGTAAATATTTTAAAAAACGAACCAATAAAACCTATATTCAGTTTTTAAATGAATTACGATTAGAGCATGCTTGTAAGCTTTTACTATCAAACAAAGATTTAACAATTTCTGAAGTTGCCGAACAATCGGGATTTAATAATATGTCTAACTTTAATAGACAGTTTAAGGTTGTTAAAAACATGAATCCTTCAGAATTTAGAAAACAGGACAAAAGCGATTAAAGCTTCTTTACGTAATCGGTAATAATAACAATTTGAGTTGCCCCTACTTTACCTTCAATGTATTTATCGTTATCGCGGTCTAAACGAATATTCCTTACAGCTGTTCCTTGTTTAGCAACCATGCTTGAGCCTTTTACTTTTAGGTCTTTTATTAAAACCACCGAGTCTCCAGCTTCTAAAATCACTCCGTTTACATCTCTGTGGATTATCTTATCGCCTTCTTCAACACCTTCACCAGTGGCTTTTGCGAACTCTAAAACATCATCTTCTATATACATCATGTCTAACAAATCTTGTGGCCAACCTTCTGCTTTTAATCTGCTTAAAAGTCTCCAAACAACAACTTTTACGGCTTGGTGTTCGCTCCACATACTATCATTTAAACATCTCCAATGATTTGCATCTGTAGTTTCTGGGTTATTTATTTGAGAAATGCATGTGTTACAGGCTAGTAAACTTCCATCAACTCCTGCGGTTGATACTGGTGGCACTTCGTATACATCTAAATTTTCGGTGGCCGCACATAATTCGCATGCATTATTGCTTCTTTCTTTTAATGTTTGTAATAAACTCATGTTTTGCTTTTTGATTTTGCAATATTACGCTTAAATAAAAGGTTCTACAAGTTTGAATTTTGGTAAACAAAAAAGAGACGCCAATGGCATCTCTTCTTTTTAAAAAAATTTGAGTTTTGTTACTTTCTAAGTTCAGGAACAACTTTATAAACAGCATCACCGTGCACTCCTGTAAAATATTTTTTACCCATTTTATCCATTTCTTTTTTAGCTTCTTCATCGCTCCAATGCGCATCAAATAATTCTCCATCTTTATCAAACTTTTTATCTAAGTCTGCTAACGAATCTAAAAAGTAAGCTTCTACAAATTGCGTTTTATCTGAACCATAAGCATGACTCATTGGGTAATACGCCTTCACATATTCGTTTTTATGGGTTACATTTTTAGTGTATTCTGCAAACGTATCCATAAACTCTTTATATGAACCATCTTCTGGAAAAGCAAAATGGCTAGTTCGTAAATACACAATCATGTCTTTTTTAGGTTCTTCGGATAAACTCTTCGCATGTGGCATGGTGGCATAAATCTCATCAGAATGAAAAGGCGAATAATAATTTGCTTGCTTGTTAAGGAAGGTTTTTCGTTTATCTTTATCTGGCCATGCGTCTTTAGCTAATTCTGTGTTTCTTTTAGCTGCTAAATCTATAGCATTCCAATTGGCATAGGCCTGTACATAAACTAACTCTCTGTTGTCTGGTGTAATTTGGTGTAAATAAAAGCCTGCTGCCATAACATGTTCATTCTTTTTAGTAACTTTATCCATGTATTCCTTTTCTACTGCCTTCCATTCTTCCATTTTAAAATCTTCTAAATCCATATTCCAGTGCATAACTGTCATGGTTACGTACTCAGGTCCTTTCTGAGCTTCTTCTTGAGCAATAATTGTTGTTGTGTTTAATAGCAAAAATGTAATTACAATTGCTGAAAATAATCGGTTGGTTGTTTTCATAATCTGTTAAAAATTAAAGTTAATATACTGGTTTAATAAATACTACTTTTAAGATTTAAGGGCTAATGATTATGCTATAAATAATTTAGGAATTGAGAGATTATTTTTTGATGAATGAAGTTAAATATACGAAATATTTATTTGATTATTAGTTTAATAGGGTTTATAATTGCTCTCGTAGTTTTTTAGGCAGGGTTTTTATAACCATATCATAAGAATGGTTGATAAGCTCCAAAACAAGTTTTGTTTCTAATTCACCTTCATCAATATATAAGGTGTTCCAGTGTTTTTTACTCATGTGATATCCTGGACGAATGCTACTATATTCTGCTCGTAATTCTTCTGAATATTCTGGATCTGCTTTTAAATTAACAGCTGCTTCACCTTTTTCCCAACTATCTAATCCTGTAAGCACAAACATTTTTCCTAGTACTTTAAATACCAAAACGTTTTCGTCAAAAGGAAATCCTTCAGAGGTACCTTTTTTACTTAAACAATATTCTCGGAGTTGTTCTATATTCATAAAAAATAATATATATTAATAATGGATTTCTGCCTTCTCAGGAATGACAAAAATTATTTTAAAAGTCGTTCCATTACTTTTTCAGAATTCTTTAATTCTGTATAACCAAATTGCTTGTATAGATAATGAGCATCAGATGTTTTAAGCATCCATACTTTACACGATTGCAATTTAGGTTCTTCATTAATAGTTTTCATTAATTGCTTTGAATAACCTTTACCTCTATATTCGGGAAGTATAAATACATCCATTATATAAGCAAAAACAACATAATCTGTAGCTACTCTTGCAAAACCAATTTGCTTTTCCTCTATATAAACCCCAAAACAAAAGCTATGTGCTATTGATGCTTTTACTGCTTCAATAGTTCTTCCTTTTGCCCAATACGTTGTAGTTAAAAATCGATGAATTACATCTATTTGAAGCTTGTTTCTATCGGTAGATATATTAATCATTATTGAAGCTTATTTGTTTTACCTTCTTCAATTTTTAATGCTGAATAGTCCAATTTCCAGCCAATAGTTTCAACAATGGTTTCCATAAGCAAAATAGTTTCTAAGGCTTCTTTTTGAGCGACTTGAATGAGTCCGCTTTCTGGAATTTTATCTTTAATGTGTTGCTTTGCTTCTGTATTTAAATCGGTTAAATCGTTTGCCTCAAACCTATTAAAGTAGCCATCGGTTTTATCGTAATAATTCAAATTGGTTTCAATAGACAATACTTCGGGTTGCGGAAAATGTTCTAATATTATTTTCTTATTACCATTATCTGACTTAAGTTGAATCTTAGCCAAATCGTAACCCACATAAGCTTTAGCATTAATAACTACTAGTGCTTTCTTTTTACTAGAAATAAGTTTTAAGAAACGTTGTTTTACATCCTCATAATGATAAATTTCTGCAAAGTCACCTTCAACAGTTATGAATTTACAAACAGTTTTAATTTTATCTAAAAGCAACACAGATTGCGAATTTACTAATTGCTTTTTCTTAAGTGATTTTAAATATGTAACAACACCTAAACTCACTAAAACACCTATTATAATTCCTAAAAACGCTTCCATTTACTCAATTATTTTATATAAAATAGGTTTGCTTGGAGTAGCATCATTCTCGAAAGGGGCAATCATAAGATTCAATAAATATTCGCCATCATCAACAGAGTTGGGCACATAAATAAATTCTGTAATAGTGGCATCCATTCTAAGTTTTCCTTTGGTATTCCAAAAGGCATTATGAACCAACAATTTCCCATCATCCTTCTCTTTATCTACCGATGGTAAATCTATTAATAAGTGTTTAATGCCCTTTTCTATCAAATAAGTAGCGACTTCTTCTAATAAAAAAGGTGGGTTTGTATTAGAATATCGTTTGCTTTTTTTCTCCAATAAATTCGGCAAAGTCCTAATAATAATAGCATCTCTTTTTTTATTTCTTAAAGCCGTTTTAATTTGTTTTTTAGATATAAAAAAATCATCCCCATCGTTTTCTGGTGCAACGGTAACAACTTCTGCCACAAAAAAATAATGCTTTAAATTTTTGTTTACAGAATGTATTTCTTTTGTGATATGCCCAACACATTCGGTATGTGTTATATGCGAATGCGGGTTAAAATGGATATTGTTAAAATTGACAACGGCACCTTCTGAAACTTTAATTACCTTGCCATCAGACTCTTCAGGAACAATCTGTGGGTCATCTATATACCAAGCATTTATGTTTTTTTTAGACATATCTATCGCTATAGAAATATCTATAGGTTTAGACACATCAATTTGTATTTTTCTTGAATTGTATTGTATTGTTGCGATCATATTCAAATATAATCAAATCATAAATAAATCGGCAGCAATACCATCAACTAAAAATTTTCCTTTTTGGGTTGTTGTTATTCTAATATCATTACGAGGAGTCTCCGACGAAATAATCTTTTCAAGTAAAACAGATTGCCGCACTTCGTTCGCAATGACAAGTAATTTTTTTTCTATAAATTTTTCAGAAGTCTTGTTTAAATGAGTTAAATATTCTTTACCAAAATCGGTTTCAACTTTATATAAAGAAACACCCCAAATGGTACGTAAACCTGTCATAATATACTCGTTATATTGGTCTTTTACAGAAAGTGTTTCAACCGTATTTGGAAGTTTATTATTTTGAATAGACTGAATGTATTTTGAATTATTCGACACATTCCAACTACGCTGTGTTTTACTAAATGAATGCGCCGAAGGACCAATACCTATATACGGTTTTCCTTGCCAATAACTGGTATTGTGTTTTGAAAAATAATTAGGCTTCCCAAAATTAGAAATCTCGTAATGTACAAAACCTTGTTCGTTTGTTTTTTCTACTAAGTGATTAAAATGCTGTAATGCTAAATTCTCATCAATGGGCGGATAGGTTCCTTTTTTTATAAATGAATCTAATGCCGTTTTTGGCTCGACCGTTAAGGCATAACTTGAAATATGATTAACGCCAAACCTAAAAGCTATTTCTAGATTTTCGTTCCATTTTTCTAAACTCATATTGGGAATGCCGTAAATTAAATCGATGGTTATATTATCGAAGTGTTTAGTTGCTTCTTGCAAACATGTTTTGGCTTCATTAGCATTATGCGCACGATTCATGCTTTTTAAATCGTCTTCAAAAAACGATTGAATGCCGATGCTTAAGCGGTTGATTTGTGTATTTGTTAATTCGTTTATTCGTTTATTCGAAAGGTCGTCTGGATTGGCTTCTAAGGTGATTTCTGGATTTTCAATTACTGAATAATTCTTGTAAACTGAATCAATCAACAATTGCAATTCGTCAATGGACAATAAGCTTGGTGTTCCGCCACCAAAATAAATAGTTTCAATGGATTGGTTTTTGAGTTCCTCTTTTCGTAATTCTAACTCTTTTACTAGTGCTTGAATCAATTCATCTTTCTTTTTTAAAGATGTTGAAAAATGAAAGTCGCAATAAAAACATGCTTGTTTGCAAAAGGGGATATGGATGTAGATGGCGCTCATTTAGTTTACAGTATTCAGTTGCAGTTTGCAGTCAGTTAAAATTCCATATTATATTTAGTAAATCATATTAATAACTTAGAAATAGATTCCTGCCTACGAAGGCATGACAACTAAACGACTTAACAGATAAACAAATCAACTTTTTTTTACTCTTCCTTCGTTCTGCTTTACAAAAGCACTCCAGCCCGAATAGCTTTTACCAACAGTAACTTTTCCTGAGTTATAAAAATGGCAAACCGCTGCTGCTAAACCGTCGGTAGCATCCAAATTTTTAGGAAGCGTTTTTAAACCCAATAAACTTTTAAGCATTTTGGCTACTTGTTCTTTACTAGCATTTCCGTTACCAGTAATGGCCATTTTTATTTTTTTAGGCAAATATTCTGTAATTGGTATTTCCCTACTTAAACCTGCTGCCATTGCCACACCTTGGGCCCTACCTAACTTGAGCATACTTTGTACATTTTTACCAAAAAAAGGTGCTTCAATTGCTATTTCGTCTGGGTTATGGGTATCAATAAGTTCTATGGTGCGCTCAAAAATAAGCTTCAACTTTAAATAATGATCGCTATATTTTTTTAAATCGAGCTCATTAAGCTGCATAAACTCCATGTTTTTTCCAACTACTTTTATAAGTCCGAAACCCATAATAGTTGTTCCTGGGTCAATGCCTAAAATAATTCTTTCTTTACTCATTAATCACAATATTGACAACCACTAAGCGAAATAGAAGCGCCAATAGTTAATGTTAATAGATTTCCGTTAAACGATCCAAATCCATCCGAAATAGGATTGAAATCTTTACTAAATCCTAGTATATAAGAGGCATCAAAATACGCCGAAAGTTTATCTGAAATGCCATAATGAAACTCAACACCTACCATCGCATTTAAAAATGAGGTATCATTCTGAGTATAATTACCTAAAGGTTTAATAGTTGTTAACCCTGGACCAGCATGAACAAATGTAGCTATACGCTGTGGTAAAAAGCTAAACACACTTGTTGCATTATAAACCAATTGCGCATTGAGTCTTGTGTAATTAATTTTAAATTCTGGTGTGTTATTCAAATTTGAAAAACGGTTATAACCAAAATCTAATTTTGCCCCCAACTTAGGCTTAAACATATACTGAATTCCTAAATTAATACTCGGAAAATTTACAGATTTAGCTTCAAAATTAGCAACAAAACCATTTGCCGACGGACTATTAACACCTAACGCAAATTGCGCTTTAATCGTGTTTGTATCACTTTGTGAAAACACAAAAAAACTAAAACTAGTAAAGAGTATTGAAAATAATATCGGTTTAAATTTAAGAGGCATATAATAATATTGGTTTAATTTGCTGTACCCTTTTATAATTATGAATAAAACGTTGCCATACAAAACTAAGCAATTCTTTTTTGTGCTGATTAAATTAAGCATTGTTGTTAGCGCATTTTATTTTATTTATAAAAAACTAACAAATAACGATAGTTTACAATTTTCTGTTTTTGCTGATTTTCTATCAAAAAAGAACCTTTTTACACCAAAAAACATCATTTTATTATTTTTTTTAAGCTTTTTTAACTGGTTTTTAGAAATTTTAAAATGGAAAACCTTAGTGTCTTTTGTTAAAAAAATCACTTTTAAAAATGCTCTTGAACAAAGTTTAGGGGCGCTAACAGCATCATTATTTACTCCAAATAGAGTTGGTGAATATGGTGCTAAAGCAATGTGCTATCCAGCAAATATTAGAAAACGTATCGTACTAATCAATCTGTTAAGCAACCTGTTACAAATGACCGTAACTGTTATTTTAGGTCTTATAGGTTTTTATTTTCTAATAACAACCTATAAGGTGAATTTAGATTATTACAAACTAGCAAGCGTATTTGCAATTAGCTTAATGGTCGTGTTTTTAATAGGCTTTGGTATTAAAAAAAGCAAATTATCAATTAAAGGTTTTTCGTTAGAAAAAGTAAAGCAATTCATTTTAAAATTTCCTAGAGATAAAATCGTGTCTGGGTTTTTATTATCGCTATTACGATACGCTATTTTTTCATTTCAGTTTTACTTTTTATTACAACTTTTTGATATTAACATCACTTACAGAAGTGCGATCATGATTATTACGTCTATGTATTTATTGGCATCAATAATTCCGTCTATATTTATTTTCGATGTGGTTATAAAAGGAAGTGTAGCTCTATATTTATTCGCATTAATTGACGTAAACGAGCTTACTATTTTAAGTATCATTACCATTATGTGGCTATTTAATTTTGTGCTACCAAGTGTGTTTGGCAGTTTTTATGTCCTTAATTTCAATTTACCAAAAAGCGAAGATTAATTATGGTTTTAATTAGCATTATTATAACACTTCTATATTTGCTTTTAATAGGTAGTTTTATTTTTGGTTTTGATAAAGTATCGACTTTCAAATTGAAAAGCATTGAAGCTAAAACAACATTTTCTGTAATTATTCCTTTTAGAAATGAAGCTGAAAACTTGCCCAATTTGTTAGCCTCAATTGATGCATTAAAATATCCAAATCATTTATATGAAATTATTTTTATTGATGATGATTCGGTTGATGATTCGGCTGAAATTATAAAAGTATTTCTCGATACAATTCCGATAAAAGGCAAAAATTATCGAACTGATATTTCTATTATTAAGAATGAAAAAACTTCTAATTCACCAAAAAAAGATGCCATTACAACAGCAATAAAACAAGCAAAACATAATTGGATAATCACAACTGATGCCGATTGCACTTTGCCCAAATATTGGCTGGATAGTTTTGATGAGTTTATTCAAACCACAAACAATAAATGCATAGCCGCTCCGGTAACTTATGTCTATGAAAATAGCTTGTTAAATCGCTTTCAATTACTCGATATTTTAAGTTTACAAGGCGCAACCATTGCCGGTTTTGGTATTAAAAAACCTTTTTTATGCAATGGTGCAAATTTTGCATATCAAAAAGCATTGTTTTTCGAATTAAACGGATTTGATGGTAATAACAATATAGCAAGTGGCGATGATATTTTCCTGTTAGAAAAAGCTGTTAAAATGTATCCCAAAAACGTAAACTATTTAAAATGCGAACAAGCTATTGTAAAAACGAAAGCACAACCAACTTGGAACACATTAAAAGAACAACGCATAAGATGGGCAGCTAAAACAAGTGCTTACAATAATGGATTTGGCAAACTAATAGGTTTCGTTGTTTTAGTAATGAATGCTTTAATCATTTCGCTTTTACTGCTATGCATATTAAGCATATTCAATATTAAAATTTTTATTTATATTTTAATTATTAAGTTTAATATCGATTTCTATTTAATCTACAAATCGGCATTATTCTTTAATCAAAAACACATTTTAAGAACTTACATTTTCGGATTTCTAATATATCCTTTTTTTAGTTTTTACATTGCTGTTACTTCTATCTTTAAAGGTTATAAATGGAAAGGTCGAAATTTTGAAAAATAAATGGAATTGATTTATTTTTAGTAGCTTTACATAGAACCCAATATCTTAAAAATCATGAAAAAGATTCTTTTTTTACTTGTGCTTACCACTTGTTCTTTTTCGGTATCTGCACAACAACAATACACTGTTAACGGAAAAAATTATGAACTTAAAACCGCAGTTGAGGGTAATATAGATTTGCTTTGGAATAGTATTGATAAGCAATTTCGGTATTTTGTTAAAACGACTGATGGAAACATTTTTGAATTGATAAACACTAAAAATACAAATAATAAATACCAAGAGGAATACAAAACACAGCTTAGTGAGTTAACCAAAAACACTAGTGTTTCGGCAGCCAATTTAAAATTCACATTAAATGACTTAACACAGTTTTTTAAACAGTATAACACGGCTATTGGAGATTCGGCTTACCTTGACGAAAGACCAATACTTAAATCGCGTTTAGGGCTTTTTGGCGGTATAACTAATCATCCTTTTGTTAACAATGAAAATAATTCAACAGTTCCTTTTTTTGGCGCAGAGTTAGAAGTCATTTCGTCTCTTAAAACCTCAAGACACGCTGGTTTTTTTAGCATTGAACACGCATTAGACAATGATGATTTTAAATATACTACAACCCAAATCGCTTTAGGTTACCGATATAGATTTATTAACAACCCATCGTTTAACTTCTATGTAAATACACATTTAGCGACATATAATTTCTCGAAAAATACCATTGCAATGATAGGCTTACCTAATGAAGTTGTAAAAAACTCAACTTTTAAAATTCCTTTTGCTTTTGGATTGGGTGCAGATATTAAAATAAGTAACAGTAGTTTTATGACTTTAGCTTACAACGAATTGTTCGCCATATTTGTAGATAGTAATAGTAATTTTCCAGTAGATTTTGCTATTGGTTATAAACTTAATTTATAACCTTAATTCACTTTAATGATTATAGGTAATTTAAATTCTGTAGTCACTTGTTGTCCGCGTTTTATAGCTGGAAAAATATTGGGGATCGAATCTAAACTTTTAGTAAGTAAACTTTTAATATTTGGAATTTCGGCAATAGTTAGCGAATCTATTTTTGCATCCATTAATTTTAAGTTTCCAGTTTCAGACACTTGAAAATCTAACACCACAGTATCGCTAATATCTTTAGTTACAATAATAATTTCATTTTGTAAAAACTCAGAAATATGTGAGGTTAAAAGGTGTTGAAAACATCCTTTTTTTTCTTCTTTAATAGTTAAAGAATCGCAGATAGAAAAACTAGGATATTCATCAACATCGTTCCAATTAAAAGTTTGTAATTCTTCTTTTAAAATCGCTTCAGATGATGTTTTTTTTACTTTAAAATACTCACAAGACGTGAGCATTAAAAATAATAATAAAACGCAAGTTTGCCTCATGGATTAAAACTGAAACCGAAAAGTACAATTTTTTTAGATTTTAATCTTCTTTCTTATCTACTTTAAGAAATTTTTCGTTTTTAAGTTTCGAAATACGATCTTCAATAAAACTGTTCAATTTACTATTTGGGAATTTTTTAGTAAAATCTTCTAGTGCATTAATCTTAGCGTCATAATCGGCATAGTAGGTTTCGAGCGTTATAGCTAAATGCAAATTAGAAAACTCGTTTGTAGGATTTTCTCTCACGGCTTTTTTTAAAGCAGTAATACCTTCTTTATATTTTTTTTGATGATTTAAGACGGTTCCTAATTTCATGTATTCTGCATCTAATGGCTGATCTAGTATTGACAATGCTTTCGAGATATATTCTTCTGCACTTCTAAAATCATCTAATTTCTCATAATAAGTTCCAACAACATAGATAGCTGTAGCATCATTGGGGTTGAATTGTAAAGCTAACTTACGGTGTGTTATCGCTTTTTTATATTCATATAATTGTACGTAACACAAGCTTAACTTTTCATGTATAAACTCTGAAGACTCTCCCAGTTCTAAAAGCTTTTCAAACCAAATAATAGCATTTTCGTATTGCTGTCGCACATAATAATTTTGTGCTTTCAAACTTATTAGTTCCTTATTATTTTTATAAGACGATAAGCCAGTATTTATATATTTATCTGCTAATTTATTATGCCCCTTTTTAAGATGATATTTAGCAATTTTAAAAATAGCTTTTTGGTGTGTGCTATCTAACTGAAAAGCACTATAAAACCTATTTTGTGCTGTAGAATCTTTTAATTGCTCTAAAGTTAAACCCAACTCGTAATGAAAATTTGGATTTTTATAATCTGTATAAACCAGTTTATTAAAGACTTCTGATGCTTTTTTGAAATTTTTGGTTCTATATAAAAACTTTCCAAAATCATATTTTAACAACGTGTTTTCAGGATTTGTTTCTACACCTTTTTCATAGTTAATTAAAGCTTCGTCGTAATTACCAATAGCGATATATGCTTTTGCGATTTTATGATAAACTTCAGGTTGATTATCATGTCTATTATACTGTACAATAGCTTTACTATAATTACCATGTGCAAACAAACTGTCTGCAACATTTAAAACCGAAGTTTGAGCTTCGGTTTTAAATATTATTAATAAAAATATAAGTGTTAGTCTAACCATATTTAATCTTGAACTTGGAATATTATGGGTAAAGAATACAATACATCAACCTTTTTACCTTTATGTTTTCCAGGAATTAGTTTAGGAATTGATTTAATAACACGCATAGCTTCGGCTCCTAAATCGGGGTGTGGTGCTCTAGATTTTTCTATTTCTATTTTTCCTTTTTTAGTGATTTTGAAAACAACATTGATGAGTTGTCTACCTTTTAATCCTAAGCTTTCAGCTAAATCTGTGTTAAAGTTTCTATTTATGAACTTTTGAATACCAGTTGAAGTACATTCTCTTTTTTCTTTTTCGGTGGCTAAAGATTTGCATTCTGGTAATATTGGTGCTTTATCAACTGTTGCAAAAGGTAATGTAGTACCACCTAAAGTATCATCGGCATACCCAACCACAGCTACTTCATCTAGCAATTGCGTGTCTGCAACCTCAAAAATAATTGGGAGCGAATACGGTACAGCTACTGTTTTACCCTTTTGCATACCCGGTTTCATTTTAGGCAAAGACGAAATAACACGGATAGCTTCTGCTTCTAGAGCTGGGTGCGGACCTCTGGAACGTACACCAATAATATTTCCTTTTTTGTCTATCTTAAAAATCACATTAATGCGCTGTCTGCCTTGTAACCCATATTCGCTTGCTTTTTTGGTATTGAAATTTTCAATTACAAATTTGCTAAGCTTTTCGCTCATACATGCTTTCTTTTCAGCATTAGTAACTAAGTCTTCACAACCAGGATAAACTGGTACATTTTCAATAACAGCAAAAGGAACTTCAATATCTTTTTCTGAAGTATTTTTATCCTTATTTTCACCATAAGCAACAATTACAGTTTCATCAACAACTGATTGATCTTGAACTTGAAAAATTATAGGCAATGAATATGGTACTGTTACATTTTTACCGTTATGCTCACCTGGAATCATTTTAGGCAAAGTTTTAATAACTCGGATAGCTTCAGCTTCAAGGTCTGGGTGTGCCGCTCTAGAACGGATTCCTATAACATTTCCTTCTTCATTAATTTTAAAAATTACATTAATGCGCTGGCGACCTGCTAAACCTAATTTATTAGCCAAATCTGTATTAAAATTTCGATTTACATGTTTTGCAATGTTTTCAGATATACATTTCTTTTGCTCTTCTCTTAATAAATCTTCACA
>NZ_CAXIBN010000083.1:0-14549 GCF_964021735.1 uncultured Wocania sp.
TGCGCAAAGATACTATTAAAACCGCTCTTTTAAAATTAATTTTTTGAGCGTTACCCTTGACTTTCGACTACGCTCAAGGTGGCAGGTCGGGCTATGCGTTACAATCTTTTTGTTCATGCCTCACAAAAAGTATTTTCACTGCTATCCCTAACACAGTTTGTAACAAAAAATATACTTTTACGTCAAATAAGTAAATCATCAACATGTGCTGAACCTATTTCAGTATTAAATAAATTAAATCATGAGTTTTTGGAGAGTTTTACTGTCTATTATTTGTCCACCTTTAGCCGTTTTAGATAAAGGTTGTGGCTCTATTTTAATCACTTTTTTATTATGGCTTTGTGGTTGGGTTCCAGGCGTTATTGCTGCATTAGTTATTATTAATAATCCAAAAAATTAGCTTTCAGTCTAAAGTATTTAGTTTGCAGTTGGTTTTCTAGTTCTGTCACCGGTCTTTTGTCATTTTTCATATAAAATATTGTAATTTTGTAGTCTATGAACAAGACAATAGAACTACAAGATTTAGGCTATAAAGACTATAAACAAACTTGGGATTATCAAGAAGAATTGTTTAAAAGTATTGTAGACACTAAAATTAAAAATAGGCGAGAAGCCGCTGGTTTAAAAACTAATAACTATTTCTTGTTTGTAGAGCATCCGCATGTTTATACTTTGGGCAAAAGCGGTAACTTTTCTAATTTGCTCGTTACTGAGGCCCAATTAAAAGAAAAAAACGCGACTTTTTATAAAGTGAATAGAGGAGGAGATATAACCTATCATGGACCAGGACAAGTGGTTGGCTATCCTATTTTAGATTTAGATAATTTTTTTACCGACATCCATAAATACCTTCGTTTTTTAGAAGAAATGATAATTTTAACGCTTGCCGAATATGGTTTAAAAGCAGAAAGAAGCCTCGGAGAAACAGGTGTTTGGTTAGACGTTGGCACCCCATTTGCACGTAAAATTTGTGCTATGGGTGTACGTGCTAGTCGATGGGTAACTATGCATGGATTTGCTCTTAATATAAATGCTAATTTGGGTTATTTTGACCTTATGATTCCATGTGGTATTAGAGGAAAAGCAGTAACCTCTTTAAATGTAGAGCTTGGTGTAAAAGAAGTCTCTATGGAAGAGGTAAAAGAAAAGTTACTAAAGCATTTTAAAGTGCTTTTTGAGGCTGAATTTTTTAAAAACAAATAGAATTTTCTGGTTTCCAGATAATTATACTATTTTTAAGGGTATTGATGTTAAAATTGTTATCTCCACCATACCCAATTACTTCACCTGCACAATTAAAAACAGGAACAACAGTATTACATGTTGCACAACAATTCCCTAGAATAAAAATAGTATTGCTATTGTAGTTTGCTTGCGAGATATAAACTTCTCCAGACTCATACAAACTTGTTTGTTCAAGTTCTGCTATTTTTTCTTTCAACCAAGTTAAATTTTCAACTGGGTTTGTAACGTTACAAGTGTTAATTAAGTTATCATCGTCAGTTTTGCATGATAAAATAACAAAGGATAAAAGTATTAAAAATATGATATTCTGTCTCATCTCTTTTTTATTATCTTATAGATGCAAGAAATGTCCATTAGTTGCGTCAAATTCGATAGAATAAATTATTTAAGTGAACCTAAATATTAGTCACTTGAATACTCAATACCTAAATCGTTACTTCTAACGGCTTTTATTTTTTTAGCTAGTTTCTTTTTAAATCGTGCAACAATTTTAGAATAATTAGGATTTTTAGCTAAATTGGTAAACTGTTTTGGGTCGTTTTCCATATCAAAAAGCTCAATGCCAGCTGAGGCATCTTCGTTATATTGAATATATGCCCATTTATCATGTCGCAATAAAAAGCTTTTTCCACCTTGCGATACGCAAAAAGCCATATCTCGAACTTTCTTTTTAGGATTATCAAAGGTCTTTATTAAGCTTTTTCCTTGTAAATGTTTAGAAGGTTTTAAACCTGCTAATTCTGAAATGGTTGGATATAAATCCAATAATTCAACAAAAGAATTACAAACAGTCGCTTTTTTACCAGGGACTTTAATAATTAATGGCACACGAACAGATTCTTCGTGTAAACTCACTTTCATCCAAAAATTATGTTCGCCTAAATGAAAACCATGATCCGATGTAAAAATAACAATGGTATTGTCTTCCAATCCTTCTTCTTTAAGTGTTTTAAGTACTTTTCCAACTTGTGCATCCATATATGATACCGATGCGTAATATGCAGCAATTGCTTTTTTTTCTTGCTCTAAAGACATTTTAGCATTAACACTTGTTACGTAATTAATACCTCGCTTCGGAATATCGTCCCAATCGCCATCCACTTTTTTAGGTAGTGTTATGTCATCAAACGGATACGGTTCAAAATACGGTTTTGGAGCCACAAAAGGTACGTGCGGTCGTACAAAACCAACCGCTAAAAAGAAGGGTTTGTTTTTGTGTTTTCTAATAAGTTCTGATGCTTTTTTGGCAGTTTTTCCATCCGAATGCACTAAATCGCCGCCATCGGCTTTTACAATGGTCATGACGTTCCCGCCTTTTCTTTCAATGGTGCCGTCGGGATTTCCTTGAACTAATTCTGCATCACCAATGGCTTTCCATTCGGGGCCTTGACTGTTAAAACGTTCGGTCCACGAAGCTTCATCATCTTCTCCGTTCGAGCCTGTTTCAATATCAATAGGAACACCCATGTGGTAAATTTTACTTACTCGTGCGGTGTAATAACCATTGTCTTTAAATAATTGAGACCATGTTTTTCTGTTAGGGCCTATGTTTTCTCTACCGCTTACATAACCAAAAGTTGTAGTGGCATTTGGATAGTAACCCGACATAAACGATGCTCGTGATGGACCACAAACAGGATATTGCGTATAGGCTTTGGTATATTTAACACCTTCCGAAGCTAATTTATCGATGTTTGGTGTATGGCATGCTTTGTTTTCGTAAGATGACACTGCTGTGGCTGTTAAATCGTCTGAAATGATAAACAATATATTTGGCCTTTTCTCTTGTGAATATAAATTAATACATATAAAGAGAAATAGTATATAGTTAAATGTTTTCATGCTATATTACATATTATTTGGAACTAGCTTTTTGATGTGTTCGTTTAAAATATTTTAAACGAAGTTATCATTTTTTTTTCTGACAAAGTCAAGCACTAGGAAAAACAAAAAACCACTTTGTGAAAACAGAGTGGTTTTTATTTATAATAGGATGCTGAAAATGAGTCAGCGTGTCAACTTATTACTTTATCATATCATAACTGCGTTTAATAAAGTTTGTTAATTCTTCACCTTTAAGTAGTCCTTGAGATAGTCTAGCCAAATCTAAACTTTGTGTAATTAAACGTTCTTGTTTCTTTTTGGTTTTTGTTCCAAGAATTTCACCAACTAATTCAGAGTTAGTATTCACAACCAAATTGTACATTTCTGGCATACTACCAAACATATTCATTCCGCCTCCGCCACCTGTAGCTTGCATTTCTTTCATCCTACGCATAAATTCTGGTTGCGTAATCATAAACGGTACAGCATCACTATCCATAGGTTCTAATTGTACCATGAATTTTTCTGATGGTATAACTTCTTTTAATAATTCGTCTAAAGCTTTAGTTTGCTCTTCATTTAATTTAGAAATTTTATTTTCGTCTTTCTGAATGATTTTATCAATATGATCAGCATCAACACGAGCAAAAGAAATTTTATCTTTAGTTGTTTCTAATTTTTGCATTAAATGCGATACAATAGGTGAATCTAAAAGCAATACTTCGTAGCCTTTAGCTTTGGCTGCTTCAATGTAACTGTGTTGTTCCTCTTTATTTGAAGCGTAAAGGATAATCATTTTATCATCCTTATCAGTTTGGTTAGCTTTAATTTTGTTAACTAACTCTTCGTAAGTGTAATATGTGCCGTCAACAGAAGGATAAAGTGCAAATGCATCTGCTTTTTCGAAGAATTTTTCTTCAGAAAGCATGCCATATTCAATAACAATTTTAATATCGTTCCATTTGGCTTCAAAATCTTCACGGTTATTATTAAATAGCGATTTTAATTTATCGGCAACTTTTCTAGTAATGTAAGATGAAATCTTTTTAACAGCACCATCGGCTTGCAAATAGCTTCGAGAAACGTTTAATGGAATATCTGGCGAGTCAATAACACCACGTAACATGGTTAAAAACTCTGGCACTATACCTTCAACATTATCGGTTACAAAAACTTGATTCTGATACAGTTGAATTTTATCTTTTTGAATATTTAAATCGTTAGTCATTTTCGGGAAATATAAAATCCCTGTTAAATTGAACGGATAATCGACATTTAAATGAATGTTAAATAATGGTTCTTCAAATTGCATGGGGTACAATTCTCTATAAAAACTATTATAGTCTTCATCTTTTAAATCGGCTGGTTGTTTTGTCCATGCAGGATTAGGGTTGTTAATAATATTATCAACCGTAATTTGTTTATGCGGTTCGGTAGTTTCTTTACCGTCTTTGTCTTTTGTTGTTTTAGGCTCATGCTCTGGATCGTTTATTTCCTTAGTTCCAAATTTAATTGGAATAGGCATAAACTTGTTATATTTCTGTAATAACTCACGGATTCTACTTTCTTCTAAAAACTCGGTTGAATCTTCAGCAATATGAAGAATAATTTCTGTGCCTCTTTCAGTTTTATTAGAAGCTTCTAAGGTAAACTCTGGCGAACCATCACATGTCCAATGTGCTGCAGGTTCATCTTTATACGATTTTGTAATAATCTCTACTTTTTCGGCCACCATAAAAGCAGAATAGAAACCAAGTCCAAAATGCCCAATAATCCCTGAATCTTTGGCAGAGTCTTTATATTTATCTAAAAACTCTTCAGCTCCAGAAAACGCAACTTGATTGATGTATTTTTCAACTTCATCGGCAGTCATTCCTAAGCCTTGATCTATAATATGAAGTTTTTTACCTTTTTTATCAATTTTAACTTCAATTTGTGGATTGCCGTATTCTACTTTAGCATCGCCAACATTAGTTAAATGTTTCAACTTTAAAGTGGCATCTGTAGCATTACTAATAAGCTCGCGTAAAAAGATTTCGTGATCGCTATACAAGAATTTTTTAATGAGAGGAAAGATATTCTCTACCGAAACATTAATATTTCCTTTTGTCATAATAATTTATTTATTTTTCTTTTCCGCAAAGGCGGAAAACTGTTCAACTTGATTTTCAAAATACTGCAAAAGTAATAGTCAACAAAAATGCCAATTGATGAAATATGACAAACTGACACGACTTTTTTCTTTAAAAAAACAAATTCTAAGATCGCTAAATTCCAAAATACTCTTAGAGCTACTTTTGGAATTTTAAATATTGTAATTTGAATTTTAAATTTTGTACTTTGGTTTTTCAAAAATGAATAGCTATGTACAATTCGAAAATAATAGGCTTAGGAAAATATGTTCCAGAAAATGTGGTAACTAATGATGATTTGTCTAAAATGATGGATACCAATGATGCTTGGATACAAGAACGCACAGGTATACAAGAGCGCAGATGGATAAAAGAAGGAACTGACGACACATCAGCAATTATGGGGGCAAAAGCCTCTAGAATGGCAATTGAGCGTTCGGGATTAACCAAAGATGATATTGATTTTATTGTTTTTGCAACTATGACACCAGATTACTATTTTCCTGGTTGCGGTGTGCAAATTCAAGATTTATTGGACATGAAAAATGTGGGAGCCATTGATATTAGAAACCAATGCTCTGGGTTTGTTTATGCTATTTCGGTTGCCGATCAATTTATAAAAACTGGAATGTATAAAAATATTTTGGTAGTAGGTGCAGAATACCATTCTAATGGTTTAGATAAAACAACAAGAGGTCGAGGTGTTACCGTTATTTTTGGAGATGGAGCTGGAGCTTGCATACTATCTCGAGAAGAAGATACTACAAAAGGTATATTATCTACACATTTGCATAGCGAAGGTAAGTATGCCGATAAACTAATTGTAGAATCACCAAGCATTAAACATTGGGTGCCTCAAATATTAGAATCTGAAGAAGAAGATTTATCTTACTTTCCTTATATGGATGGCACTTTTGTATTTAAGCATGCAGTAGTTCGTTTTAGTGAAGTTATAATGGAAGGTTTAATAAAGAACGGTCTTAAAAAAGAAGATATAGATATGCTTATTCCACATCAAGCCAATTTGCGTATTGCTCAATTTATTCAAAAGAAATTTGGGTTACGAGATGACCAAGTATTTAATAACATTCAAAAATATGGAAATACCACAGCGGCATCAGTAATTATTGCTTTAACCGAAGCTTGGGAAGAAGGTAAAATTAAAACGGACGATAATGTTGTGTTAGCTGCTTTTGGTAGTGGTTTTACATGGGGTAGTGCCATTATAAAATGGTAAACAAACAAAAGTTTAAATCATTTGAACGGTTACGTTATTCCTAAAGGGGTTAGGCAGTCACTTCCTCCTGGGTCGGCGAGCTCCAACAAATGCCTCAATCCCTAACCCCAAAAAAAAAACTAAAAACCCAAAACTTATCGTTTTGGGTTTTTCAGCTATTAACCACCTTAAGTTTGTATTAAACATGCAAACTACTTATATAAGACGTAAGAAACTTACTTTTAGTATATTTTTTAACATCTTTAACATAAGAAACTCGAAATTAAAATTTCAAGTTTTTGTTTTAAACATTTAGCAATTTATATGCTTTTATTGACGACTAATTCAAATAAAAAATACTTTTCATATCTAATGTTATGATTTTGGACGAATTAATTTTAAATTCATTACACAGATTATCAGTGTTTTAATTTTTTTTGCATAAAAAAACTCGAAATTATATTTCGAGTTTTCTAATCATACGAATCTTTGATTGACGAAAATTTTATTAAATGAAGGTGACTAACTCTTAAAATAATTATTTTTTCGTGTGATTGTATGTGCGTTAAACGATTAGTTTTAATATTTATTACATTAAATATTAAATTTTAACATTTTTAACACTTTTTTAAAAATAAGTTAACAAATAATCAAACAAAAACCCAAAAGAGATGCCTTTTGGGTTTTCTTATTTAATAACCTTGCAATAACACTAACCATCAACTATTATGCAGGTAATTAAATGTTATATTTAAAGGAAGCCGCCGCCACCAGATTTTGTGTTATCATCACGCTGTTTTCTTGATTTAGCACGATATTTTCCGCCACCAAAACGGTATGATAAAGTGGCCTGTACAGTATGGCTTTCCCAATTAAACTCGCCAATTTGTTCAAATGGTTTTGTACCCTCAAAAGCGAATCTCATAGTATTTAATACATCATTAAAATTTAGGCTAAAAGAGCCTTTGCCTTTTGCAAAACTTACACGAGAGCCTAGGTTTATAAAGTACATAGGTTTCATATCAAATTGGAGTGTTTTGTTTTTTCCTCTATAAAATCCAAAGGCAGTAAAGCTTAAAGTTTTGCTTACTCTAAAATTATTAAACATTCTAAAGTTCCACGCTACATTATCAACTTCATCAATATTAGTTTCAATATCATTAATAGTTGCAGTTTCTATTGGAGCTGTTAAATTTTCAGCAATCCCTTTTTGGGTTTGTGAGTATAAGTCAAAACTTCCGTTAATACTCCACCATTTTGTTGGTCTGTAATTTGAGGATAATTCTATACCATATGCAGATGTGTCATCAAAATTATCATGGGTTAATATAATACGACCCGAGGTGACATCTGTTCTGTCTATAAATAGAGCTCTGTTAATTTCATCTGAAATTAGTCTGTAAAAAACACCTCCAGTAACACTCCCTTTTCTGTTATTTAAAGTTCTTGTATAATTTGCTTCTATAGAGTTTGTAAATTGTGGTCTTAAATCGATGTTCCCAAAAGAAGAGATTAAAGGTGTACTCCATTCTTTAATAGGGTTTACTTGCCCAATTCCTGGACGATCTACGCGTCGACTATAACTAAATTGATATGAATTTTTTTCACTTGGAGAATAGGTTATAAAAGCAGATGGATACAACTCGAAATAATCATTTTTAAAAGTTTCTGTGCTTGCAGCTTCAGAAGATAATGCCAAAGCATCTTCTTTAACATTTTCTGTGCGTACACCTATTTGATAGGTCCATTTTTCAAATTTTTTACTAAATGTGGCGTAAGCAGAATAAATGTCTCTAGTGTAATCAAAATCATTACTTGGCGTTGGTCTTAAAACGCCTTGGTCATTCAAAGTTTCTCCTGTTGACGAATATGCAATATCTGAATTAAATAAACGAGCTTGTAATCCTAATTCTAGTTTTGTAGTTTCAGATAATGGGTTTACATAATCTAAATTTACAGTGGTGCTCTTTCTGTCGGTATTATTAAAATCTTTATAATCTTCATTTGAACCTAGCAGAAATTTAAAATCTGCTGGGGTGTCATCTTCAAAAGTATTGTAGTCAACTTCTAATTCAATATTATGTCCATCATCAGAAAAATCATGCTTATAGTCAAAATTATATTGCGATGATAAATTGTCGCTTTCGTTTATGAAAATTTGACTTTGGTTGAATGATGAATTGCTGTAGAACAAGGCTTCGGTTGCACCCTCGGTACTACTGTCAGAAGTGTTTTGTGTAGTGAAAAACGACATAGTGTTCTTATCATCTAAATAAAAATCTAAACCAGCTTTATACAAATGAGATTGTCTTTTGTCTAAAAATTTAAAGAATTGCTCTGAGTTGTTTTCTGGTCTAGAAACATTACCGCGGTTTCTGTTTTTTGAAATATTATTGCTATAACTACCGTATAAATTAAACTTTCCGTTACGGTAATTCATATTTAAAGCACTATTAAATTTTGCTTCTTTTTCATGACTTAAACCTAAGCTTAAATTCCCATTAAAGCCCACCATTGTGTTTTTATGAAGCACTATATTTATAATACCACTCATGCCTTCAGGATTGTACTTAGCAGACGGATTAGTAATTAATTCAATAGATTTAATAGCTGTTGAAGGAATTTGTTTTAGTAATTGGGCCGTTGGAATGTTTGATAATTTACCATCCACCATAACACGAACGTTTTGGTTACCACGTAAACTAATGTCGCCAGTTTGTGCATCAACACTTACAGACGGAATACCAACCATTAGCTCTGATGCACTACCAGTTGCCGCTAAATCTTTACCAATAGTAATTACTTTTCTGTCTACTTTTTGTTGAATTGTTGAGGTTTCAGCAATAACAGTAACTGCGTCTAAACCTTCAGCTTCTTCTTCTAAAAAAATATTACCAAGGTTAACTTTGTAATTACCCTTTCCAATTATTACATCTTTTGTTATGGTTTTGTATCCTATATATTGAACGCTGATTTTAATTTTACCTTCGGCTACTTTTTCAATTTCAAAAGAGCCATCTTCTAAAGTAATACCTCCTGTTAAAGTTTCTCCTGTATTATTTTTTATAATAACATTTACATATGGTAAGGGTTGTTTTAACTTTGCGTCTAATACTTTTCCTGAAATTGTACCGGTTTTATCAGTATTGTTTTCAGGATCTGTGGAGTTTGCTTGCGTAGTTATTGAGAATAATAATAAACAAGCGAAAAATAAGTTTTTCATTTGATTTGATTGATTGTTTTTTGATTGATTGTTTGATTAAAAGTAATATAATGTAGACGCTTAAATTTTAATTCTGTTACTATATATAATAAGTATTAACATCTTTTTAACATATGAATAAAAAAACATTAGTGCTTGGTGCCTCATTAAAACCAAATAGGTATTCAAATTTCGTAATTAGAAAACTTATAAATAATGGTTATGAAGTTGTAGCTTTTGGATTGAAAAAAGGAGAGGTTTCAGGTGTAAATATAGATATAGAATTAAAACAATATAAAAATATAGATACAGTAACTTTATATTTAAACCCTAAACGACAAGTAGCGTATTATGATTATATAGTGTCTTTAAAACCTAAGCGTGTTATTTTTAATCCAGGGACAGAAAATCCAGAATTCTATAACATTTTAAAAGAAAATAGGATTGAATTTGAAGTGGCCTGCTCTTTAGTTTTGCTTTCTACTAATCAATATTAAACCTATGTAGGTAATAATGCCATTTATTGGTAATATTTCCCAATGAAATTTATAAGTACCTATAACACTTTCTGGTAGAGAAGTTATTATAAAACTTAGTATAATAGATAGTAAAGCAACAATCCATGCATAGCTGTCTTTAATTTGCCGTTTACTTAAAATGCCAAAAGCAAATAAGCCTAATAAAGGGCCATAAGTATAGGTTGCAAATTTAAATAAATTACTTACTACATTTCCCTCAAGGTTATTAAATAAAATAACCACAAGTATTAATACTACAGAAACCCCAATATGTACCTTTTTACGTAATGGTTTTTGTTTTGCTTCTGGTCTTTTTTCAATGTTTAAAAAGTCTACTGAAAACGATGTGGTTAATGATGTTAACGCACTATCTGCACTACTATAAGCAGCAGCAATTAAACCTATAAGAAATGTTATAGATAAGGCATTACCTAAACCTTGATTCATGGCAATTTCTGGGAATAATAAATCGGTTCTTGTTATCTCATTTACAACAGGTATTTGCAAGTTAAATTTATCGGCATAAATAAACAGTAAAGCGCCAAGAGACAAAAACGCAAAATTTACTATAATAACTAAAGTAGCCATGGTAAACATATTTTTTTGAGCGTCTTTTTTGTTTTTACAAGTCAAGTTTTTTTGCATCATATCTTGGTCTAAACCAGTCATGGCAATGGCTATAAATATACCTCCAATAAAGTATTTCCAGAAATAAGTTGTAGCATTAGGATCATCAAAAAAGAAAATTTGACTTTTTGCCGAAAACGATTCAGATTTTAACATACTAATTACTGTGAAATCTAATTTCTGATTTATTAGATAAATACCAACTCCCACAGAAACTAACATCGCTAAGGTTTGTAAAGTGTCGGTCCAGATAATAGTCTTAATACCTCCTCTTTTGGTATACAACCAGATTAGTAAAATTGAAATAACAACAGTTAACCAAAACGGAACACCAAGTTTTTCAAAAACAATATATTGCATAGATAAAGCCACTAAATACAATCTAAATGATGCACCAGTTACTCTAGAAAGTAAGAAGAAAAAAGCACCAGTTTTATAACTTACTATGCCAAAACGCTGCTCTAAATATTGATAAATTGAAGTGACGTTGAGTTTGTAATACAGCGGAAGCAATATTAATATAATAAATAAATAACCCACAAAAAAACCAAAAACACCTTGCATGTAGGCAAATTGTTGACCGCCAATCATTCCTGGAACCGATATGAAAGTAACACCTGAAAGGGAAGCACCAATCATTCCAAAAGCGACTAAATACCAAGGCGATTGCTTTTTGGCTTTGAAAAAAACGTCGTTACTATCGTCTTTTCCAGTTAAATAAGATATTAGAATAAGTAAGCCAAAATAGGCGGCAATGAGTAGTAGTATTTGTGTGGCTGTCATATAAAAAGCAATTTTTTAAGTTTTCAAAGTACAAATATTAAATTTCAATTTCCAAATAGTAGTACACAATAGTTAAAAGTCTTATATTTAAAATTAGTGAAATTCAGGTCTAAATAGTAAATTCGCAGCCATGGAGTTTTCTTCAAAATTACTAGAACGTGCTGTTAACGAAATGTCTCAATTACCAGGAATTGGTAAGCGTACAGCATTGCGTTTAGTGTTGCATATGTTAAGGCAGCCTAAAGAACAAACCACTATGCTTTCTGAGGCTTTACAAAACATGCGAGGCAATGTGAAATTTTGTAAATCTTGCCATAATATTAGCGATATAAATCTTTGCGAAATATGTGCTAATCCAAATAGAAATGAAACTATTATTTGTGTCGTTGAAGATGTTAGAGATGTTATGGCAATTGAAAATACAAGCTCTTTTAAAGGATTGTATCATGTTTTAGGTGGAAAAATATCGCCAATGGATGGTATTGGTCCTCACGATTTGAATATTGAAACACTAGTAACTAAAGTAAAACAAGGGATTGTAAAGGAGCTAATTTTCGCATTAAGCTCTACAATGGAAGGCGATACCACCAACTTTTATATATATAAGCAAATTCAAGATTATAAGGTCATTACATCAACTATTGCGCGTGGAATTTCGGTTGGAGATGAATTAGAATATGCTGATGAGATTACCTTAGGAAGAAGTATTGTGAATAGAATTCCGTTTGAAACTTCTTTAAAATTATAATATTGATTAATGATTTCAATTTGTATTCCTATTTATAATTGTAAAGTCACAAAACTTGTAAATGAGCTATCTAGACAGGCTTTGCTTCTAGAAGTGCCATCCGAAATAATTCTTATAGATGATTGTTCTAAAAATTCAATTAAAAAATTAAATAAAAGTGTATGCGCAAATCAAGTGTATATTGAATTAGATAAAAATGTTGGAAGAGCAGCGATAAGAAATAGATTTATTAAATATGCAAAGTTTGAAAACATGCTTTTTTTAGACTGTGATTCTATCATTATTTCAAATCATTTTTTGTTAAATTATATTAAAGAAATAAAAGAAAGACGATACAGTATAATTTATGGCGGTAGCATTTACAAAAAAGTAAAACCAAAAAGAAATAAAAGACTTCGATGGCTTTGTGGTTTGAAAAGAGAAAATAAAAACTGGTTAATAAGAAAACAAAGTAAAAATAGATCTTTTATGACCAATAATTTTTTAATTAGCAAGGCTATATTTAAAGAAACTCCATTTGATGAAAGACTTGTTGATTATGGTCATGAAGATACTTTATTTGGATTTGAATTAAAAAAAAATAGCATTGTTATAAATCATACTAACAACCCAGTTTTAAATGGCAGTTTAGACAATAATATTGATTATATTAATAATACCGAAAAGGCTATTAGTAATTTAGTTGATATACTTGAATATGTAAATTATGATAAAAGTTTTATAGAAGATGTAGTGCTTTTAAGAGTCTATTTTAAGCTATATAAAATCAGAAAAATAATTTTAGGAACATTTTTGATTTTTAAGCCTTTAATTAAATATTTATTATCTACTGGCTTTGTTAATATTTATATGTTTGATTTTTATAAATTAGGATTTTTAACTTTAAAGATGAATAATAGAAAGAGTAGTCGTTTTTTTTTGTAACAATTAAGTTATTTTAGAGTATATAATTTGTAAAGGTTCTTTACATATAAATGACAAGTCATAAGCTTAAGGGCAAAGTTAAATAGATGAGATTAATTTGAAATTATCAATAGTCATACTAAATTATAACGTTCGTTACTTTTTAGAACTCTGTTTAAAAAGTGTACAAGCAGCTGTTTTAAATATTGATGCAGAAATTATTGTAATCGATAATAATTCTGAAGACGATAGTTGTAACATGGTAAAAACCTTGTTTCCTAATGTTAAACTTATTGAAAATAAAGAAAATTCAGGTTTTTCAAAAGGCAATAACATAGGTGTTTCGAGCGCAAAAGGTGAGTATATTTGCATATTAAACCCAGATACTGTAGTTGCCGAAGATACTTTTACTAAACTTTTAAGCTTTGCACAAAATAAAGAAAAATTAGGTATTATAGGGTGCAAATTAATAAATGGAGCAGGCAAGTTTTTGCCAGAAAGCAAACGAAACATTCCTTATATAGGGGTAGCTTTTAAAAAATCAATAGGCAATTCTAAAGACTATTATGCAAATCATTTGAATGAAAATGAAAGCGAAAAAGTAGACGTGTTAGTTGGAGCTTTCATGTTTATGAAACGAGTAGTTTATAATAAAGTTGGTGGTTTTGACGAAGACTATTTTATGTATGGCGAAGACATCGATTTATCATATAAAATGTTAAAAGCAGGCTATAATAATTATTATTATGGAAATACAACAATCATTCATTTTAAAGGAGAAAGCACATTAAGAGATAAATATTATGCACGTCGTTTTTATGGAGCTATGCAGATATTTTATAAAAAGCATTTTAAGAAAAATATATTTTTTGATATGCTAGTTTGGGTTGGTATAGGGTTAGTTTATGTGTTTAGAAAAACACCAGTTAAAAAAACTAAAACTATTGAAAAATATGCTTTAATTGCAGATCAAATTAATGAAAAACTTAAATTTGTTTTGGAGAAGGAGGTTACTTTAAAATCAAATATAAAAAATATTCAAGAGCACACTGAAGTTATTTTTGATGCTAAAGGGTTGGGTTATAAAAGAATTATTGAGATGATTGGAGATGGTGTAAAAAATAAACATATAACCTATAAAATATTACCAGAAAATTCTAATTTTATACTTGGGAGCGACGATGCGATAAGTAGAGGGGAGGTTGTGGTTTTAGAATAGTTTTTATTGTAAATAGTTTAAAAAAATCAATGTTTTTTTATTAATTTTGCAAACTGAAATTAAAAATTAAGGATTATATTATAGATATGGCAAAGTTTGAACTTAAGTTACCAAAAATGGGAGAAAGTGTTG